>CAIKBK010000086.1 GCA_903825615.1 Candidatus Vogelbacteria bacterium
ATTTATCAGTAGAATTTTTTATCTTCGCTCTATTTTTAACCCTTATTTTTTCTCCTATTTTTAATCCTGTCCAGGCGGTAGAAACCGGCTCTTTTTTGGAGCCTGGTTCTCGCAACTCCGTGTTTAAGCTGATCCAATACATTCTTAACCTTGATCCAGCAACCAGGGTAGCCACGGCTGGTGACGGTTCGCTTGGCCAAGAGACTGAGTATTTTGGGCCAAAGACCGTGCTCGCTGTTTATAGATTCCAAAAGAAATACGGTATTATCGGGGAAACTGGCCAAATTGGCCTCCAAACCCTTAAAATGATGGTTAATTTAGCCCCTAAAATGATGGTGGCTCAAAAAAGTGGGAAATCCGTTGTTCCAACGGACTGGCCTGAAATGGGGGCGAAAACGAAGATTCTTGCCACTTCCAAGAGCTATTCTTACCCCGCTATTGTCAGAAGTGTCAGAAATAAGTCTACAGTTGTTGCTAAATCAGTTCCTCCTAAGTTATCTTCCTTAGCCCCTCTCACAATTTCTAGTGGCCAGACTATAACCATTCAGGGTGAGGGTTTTACCAAGACGGGCAACAATATTATCACCAAATTTAAGGCGATCAACAATGTGGCCTCTTCTGATGGTAGAACTTTGACTTTTAATTTTTCTCTACCTGTTAGTAGCGAAGTTCTCAGCAATATAAACTCTGTTCCCTCAGGGGCGGTTACCTCTTTTGCCGTTCCGGTTCCTCTTTATGTAACAAATAGCCACGGGCGGAGTGGCGAGCTTACTTTTTCTTACCAATTAAGATAAAACAATGAAATTTATTACCAAAATAGCCATTTCTCTGATAATAGTTGCTTCTATTTCTATGTTTTTCTTACAGCAAGCCGGAGCGACAGCTGGGGAAACTCCCTTTGGTGGCTTTTCTGTTGTGGTTATTCATTGTGACGTCAGTCAAAACTACTGGATTATCCATACGGCGGTGGCTGGTCCGGCCAGTATTATTTATCAAGAAGGGGTAAGCAAGCTCTATCCTTATAGCAAAGTCAAAGAACCTGGTAATTGGCTTTTGGGCAATGTGTCAACCAAGGTTCCTTGCGTTAAGATGATTGGCCCACACCCCGTTCATCTAGGTGATTTTCCTCTTATAACCATTGTTGGTACCTCTGATCCCTCTAAGATAGCGCAATCTACTCGAACGGGTGATAATAGTGATGATGGTAGTAGTGGAACTAGTGGTGAATCTGATACTGATTCTGGCTATAGTGAACCGACTAATACTAATGGGACTAATGGCACTAACACCACACGCCCAACCGGGCCGGGCGGAGAGACCCCCGCCGAGCAGGGCAAGACTGAGCAAGAGGTCAGGGATGATCTTAATGCTCATGGAGTTGAAGTCGCACCGGACTTATCGCCAACTTTGTCGCCAGTTAGCAAGCTACCAAATAATGCCATTGCTGGGGTGGAAGACTTAAAGGAAGACTGCGGTCCAAATTGTGATGTCATGATAACCAGTGGTGCTCGCCAAGAAGGCAACCCGGTGGCACCAGGTGAGCACGGTACAGGGAAACCAGTTTTAGATCTTAATAAAGATCCCGGCCCAGGTGGACTAGACGAATATATTGTAAATAATTCTTCAAGTAGTTATGCGGATAGCTCCGGCACCCACTACACCATGCCCAATGGTGATGAGTATCTTGATGAAAATTACGGCAATACTGGTGGAACTGGCGCCCATTGGCACGTAAGATACAATGCCGACCATATGGGTCAAACGGCTTAATAAATCAAATCCGTGTTTATTTCCAGAGCGTAAGAAGTGCTTGTTGGTGAATAGAAAATTTGCGGATAAGAATCTGGTTGTAAGTTCTTGGACACACCAAGAATTTTTTTGTTTTTATCTAGCCAGACAATATCAATGGGGAAATTCATATCCTTCATCCAGAAACCGTAGCGGCCAGGCTGGTCAAAAACAAAAAGTAAGCCAGTACTCTTGGCGAGGCTGGGGCGACCCGATAAACCTTGAGCCATTTCTTTCGGGTCATCAGCAATCTCGAGATTAAAAGTTTTGTCAGAGATAATTATGGTCTCTGTTTTTTTGCTGGTCCATAAATTTAAAATCCGATCACTGTTAATAATGATTAAGATAAAAAAAACAACAACAATAATTATTAATCTTTTATTTTTGCTAGGCATTGCCAATTTTCTAAATTAAGATCTTCAGCGCGGGCTTTAAGTGGGATATTACAAGCCGTCAAAATTCTATCCCCTTTTCCTAAATTACCCTTTAGGAGCTTACGTTTTTGGGCGAAACCTTTTTTTATAA
>CAIKBK010000087.1 GCA_903825615.1 Candidatus Vogelbacteria bacterium
ATCTCAACCAAAGCGGTCGAGAAAAGCAAATGATTAGAAACAAAATTTTTTAACGCTGACCATAAGTCGGCAACAGAAAAAATGGTTTTTTGACTGGCCGCCGAATAATCTTTCGGCAAAAGCAGGACTAAAAATAAAATCGGTAGGGCCGCAATAAAAGCGACAAAATAGACAGAGTAGTAGACAAAGAGGCCTGTCGTCTGCAAAGCCATTAAACTTATCACATAACCACCCACCGCCGGCGCAATGGCCCGACCAATCAGGGTGGCGGAAGAATAAGTGCCGAGCTTCTCGCCCTTCGTTTCACTAAACCGCGAAACAATAATGACTGCCGCCATCGGGCCAAGAATGGCTGTCGCCAGACCGTGACAGAAACGCAGAGGAATGAACCAATAAGGATTTGTGACAAAAACATAAGCCAGTGGCGCCAGAGTAAAGATAAGCGCCGAGACGATAAGTAAACGCCGACGACCAAAACGATCAGAAAAAAAACCCAACGGGAAACTAAAGACCACCCCCGCCAAAGGAGAGAAAAAAGAAATTAAGCCAAGCAAGGTATCGCTACCACCCAAGCCATTTTTAACTAAGAGAGGTAAAACTGGACTCTTAGAAATAGTGGTCGAGAAAATGCCAAGAAAACCGATGAGGCAAAGGTAGTAAAACCAACGTTCACTTTTGACCATATCTAAATTATAGACCCTAATTAATTTTTATGAAACAACCAAAAACTGTTGCGTCAAAAAAATAAAAGATGCTAACACCGCCAAACTTGCCAAGCAGAGAGGCTTACAAGGCTGGGGAAGCTAGATATCTTTTTCTTTTGGGCTCGGGGAGTCGCTCAATGGCATAACGCAAAGTAACGCGTGGTAGTTGTGAAGCCTGATTGTTTAAAAAATTTTCTAAAACTTTTAAATCATGTTTACCCATTTCACGGAGCATCCAGCCTAAAGCTTTATAGAGAAGATCGTGTTTCTCTTTTTGTTTAAAAATTAAAAATTCAGTCAGGTCTAGAATTTCGCGAAATTGATTATTTTTGATAAAGGTAAAAGTGGCCAAGACCACGACACGCCGGCTCCAGAGATTTTTACTCTTGGCGAGTTTTAATAAAATTTTTTTAGAATAATTAAGCCCTTCGACTTTGCTCAGGGTAAACAGATAGTCGCCAATGATGTTTGGCGCCGAGAGGTCAACCAGATCCCAATTATTAACTCGACTGATGTTTTTTAAATAAAAATTAAAAATTATTTTTTTGTTTTTATCGTCAGCCCTTTTATATTGTTCAACAAGAATCAAAAGGGCTGTTAACCTCTCTTCGTGATACTCGCTCGCCAAAAGTTTTTGCAAAACGGGAAGAGGAGTCGCCAAATATTTTTTAGCAATTCGTCTTTGCTCGGGGACAATCACTCCTAAGAATTTATCACCCTCACCATATTCGCCCTTACCGGTTTTAAAAAAGCCAGCTAAAACTTTGGCCTTATCCTTGCCCGCCACCCGTCTTAAATCTTTTTTAATTCCTTGAATCATAATTTTATCTTAGCATATTTTTAAATAGGAAATGGCTCGACAGTTTCCTGTCGAGCCAGTAAAGAAATGATATCGCGATCATCGTTGTTGCCTCCCCACCTTGTTATAGACACCAAACTGATTAGCCGACTTGAGATGATGGAGTAAGAGCAAGCCATCCAACACTTCAGTCTCGTTTGCGAACTCGTCATCAATAACAGCCAAGCAGTTAGTGTTCTTGGCCATTTCAACGAAATTCCAGTACTCGGCCTGTGGCACCGGCATCAAGAAAGGCCATTCTTCCTTAATGTAGTATTCCATATTCTCCTGACATATCTCAAGATCAGGTTTATCGAAGAGATCAAGAGCAATGACCGTTCTCTCATCCTTAACCAGATTCGTCAGTATTCCCCTTCTTGACGGTAAGATAAGATCCAGCTTGAAGTCGAAGGGATGAGGAAAATGAAACTCTTTTTTTCTGCGCTCCGAATGGTCTGAGGTCAAACCAAAATTGGCCAGCCGAAACTCGTGCCTCAAAAGCACTGCTTCGGCCGCCACGCTAGAGATTTCTCCGGGCAGACCAGAAACGATAACCAAAGACGTAGACATGAGACACCTCCTCTCTTCCGCCTAAGACGGATGGTTGTGGAGAACAAAATTCTACCCCCAATATAAGTGAAAAAAATAATAAAACAACCCCCGCCAGACCTCGGGCCCACTTGAGGTCTGGCGGGGTGAAGGGTGGTGTGTGGATAAAACTGTCGTCAAACCTAAAACTCTCATGTTATAATTTGGAGCATGGAAAACATTATAAGTTGGTGTGGGGGTTTGCCTCCGCAAGTTTGGGGTCTTACTTCAATCGTTGCCGCCTTTGGCGTGACAACATTATTAGCAATTTTAATTATCTGGACCCTCATCTGGAAAGGTCTCGCCTTATGGCGCGCTGCCAGAAGTGGTGCCAAGATTTGGTTTGTCGTTCTCTTGGTCGTCAATACCATTGGTCTTTTGGATATCCTCTACTACTTCTTTATCCACAAGAAAAAGTGGGGTAAGAAATAATTAAAAGCTCTTAACTAATAAAACTGTCCTGATTTTAAAATCAGGACAGTTTTATTTAGATAACCTGGCAATTAAATTAGAAAAAATTTGTGTTATTATTAGGAAATGTTTAAAGACTATTTTCCCGCTCTTAATACTAGAGAATTGCCTGACCCGCCACGTTGGTACAACGCTATTGGTGTTGGAGTGATAATTATCGGCATGGCACTCGGTACCGGCGAGCTTATTATGTGGCCACACCTCGTTAGCAAGTTCGGCCTTGGCATTTTGTGGCTCGCGCTCGTTGGTATTACTCTTCAATATTTTATCAATCAAGAAGTGGCCCGACACACCATCGCCACTGGCGAGAGTTTTTTTACCACGTCAGCGCGCCTTATCTACTGGTCACCCCTCTTCTGGTTAGGGAGCGCGATTATTCTCTACATCTGGCCCGGCTGGGCAAGCACCCTAGGGACGATCCTCGCCGAATTGGCCGGTTTTGGCAATTACCAAGTTTGGGCTTGGCTTTCACTCGGACTAGTCTTACTTCTTACCTTTAACGGCAAGAGTGCCTACCACATGCTTGAGTTATCGCTCAAAATTATCGTCCCAGTTTTTATTACTCTCTTAATTATCATCAGCTTTTTTAATTTAAGTCTGGCCGACTTGGGGCTTGCCCTGCGTGGCCTAATTAATTTTGGCTATATTCCTGAGGGTATTGATTTGAACATTTTGCTTGGCGCGATTGTTTTTGCTGGCGCGGGTGGAATGCTTAACCTTTGTACCTCACTTTGGTATCGCGACAAACAAATGGGCATGGCCCGCTATGAAGGACATATCACCAACCCTATCTCTGGTAAACCCGAAGCGATTGGAATTATTGGTTCTACCTTCCATCCCACCAAAGAAAATATGAGTAAGTGGCGTGATTGGATGAAATACGTCTTTATCGATCAGGGAATAATCTTCTGGCTCCTCGGCACTATCGCCCTCGTCCTCCTCTCGGTTAATGCTTATGTTGTGCTCGGTGAACATGGCCTTGTGCCCGAAGGTCAGAACTTAGCTATCTTGCAAGCTAAAATTTTTAGCGACCACTGGGGTATTGCCGGCGCCAAAATTTATTTAATCATGACCTATCTTATGCTCTTCTCGGTCATGTGGACAGTTATTGACGCTCTAACTCGCATTGTTACCGACATTGTCCACACCAATGCCCGCGATGGCAAACTAGTGCGTCACTTCCGTTGGCTGGAACGAGTTTCTGTTCATCACTTATACTACTTCCTTGTTACCGCCATTGTCTTTATCCAAGCCATACTTATCCCTCTCAATCAACCTCTAACTTTCTTGGTCGCCAGTTCTGTCTTAGGCGGTCTCTCGATGGCCATCTATACTCCCCTCTTACTATTTCTCAATAATTGGCGCTTACCTCGTGAATTGCGTCCTGGCCTGATTACCAATATCTTTTTGGTTGGGGCCTCCGCCTTCTACATTTATTTCGCCATTATAGTTATTAATCAAAACTTCTTTAGCTAAACCAACCAAAAACCCCGTCCCGCATTTTGCGGGA
>CAIKBK010000088.1 GCA_903825615.1 Candidatus Vogelbacteria bacterium
ATTCACCTACCCTACCCCGTATATCCTGCCTACTGCCTTATTAGGGCGGGGGCATGCTATGCTATCTCTTATCCACTAAAACCAGGAGGGAGAAGAGTGTCAGGCTCTCTTACATTAACGAGAAATGGTGGGAATGGAAGGAATTGCACCTTCTACCTATGCGGGTTACGAGATTTACAGTCTCGCGCTTAACTAATTCAGCATCACTCCCTTAAATGGTTGCAGAGAGTGGAGTTACACCACACATAGCTCCTTTCGAAGCAAGGGTTATGGGCCCTTTTAGCGTCTTCCGGCTTGTCTCTGCCAAAAATTGAAGTAGCGAGGTAGGCAGGCTCTGTAACTGTAACCCGGGCAATCGGCTAAATTAAAAAGTGGAGCCCAGGCTACGTGTTCAGGTGCTTCTCTTCACCTCGCTACTTACTATATCTTGTCTTTAACTTTCATCTTATTAATATCCATAGGATGGTATTAATTTCTATTTCATAATATACTACTATATGGTCGCCCTTGCGAGATACTTTCACCTCGCGCCTTCCGTCTATTGACAGGTGTTCTTCAATTAAACTATCAGGCGTATGCCATATTTTGTTACCAACTAATGCTGTGCTAACAAATTCTAAAAGTAAATGGTGGAGTATGTGGGCATCGCACCCACCTGTGTTCAGTTTGCAAAACTGACGACCACGCTAAGCAGTCCCATACCCCCAAATTAAATTAATATCAAAGGGTCGTCTATCTTAAGATTCAACTCTCTATCATTGGGAACGCAGAGATGATCGCAGCCGAATTGATTCGCTATCCTGAACATCTTATATCCCAAACCTTTAATGTAAGAAACTAAATCCTTTTCTGTAGTATTGAATTTTATTAAATGATGACCTTCAATTTCTACAAATAAAATCGGCTTATGTTTTAAAATAGTTTCTCGGGCGCCTATCAAAGCCAATAGCTCACATCCTTGAATATCCAGTTTTATAAAATTAACTTTAGGCAAATTCAAAGAATCCAAAGATATTTTCGGTATTTTATCTCCGAAGCCTAGAGAATTTACAGAAGTGTTTCCTATATTAGTTCCGAAATCTCCTTCTACTACTCTGTAATAATCCACCTGTTCAACAAAAACTTCAGAATTGGTTTCTCCCGCTGCAGCATGAAAGGTATAGACATTATCTAATCCATTCAAAAATACATTACAATTTAATTGTTGAAAGGTAATTCGTTGAGGTTCAAAAGCAAATACCTTACCGCTATTTCCTACTAGCTTTGCTAGAGTTACCGTGTGATAACCTAAATTAGCTCCCAAATCTACCGCATAATCTCCTGGTTTAACAATTTGATAAACAATATCCAAAAAATGCTTCTCATATATCCCATCTCTATGAAGCATGAAAGTTAAAGCATCTCCTTTGAGGAGAGCTAAAAATTTAGATTCATGAAGATTAACATGATTAATCACTTCTATGGGTAATAAATTCATGTATTATTTTAGGCTTTGCTAGTGGCTAAAGCACGTATAAAATTGGTACCCCCGACTGGACTTTCACCAGTAACTTACGCCTTAAAGGGGCGCTACTCTAATATTGAGTTACGAGGGCATTGAAATGGCACCACTGGAAAGTAACGCTCTCTCCTCTTGAAGTTTGGAATTTCAATTGACCCTTGGTCGCAGTGGTGTGAAAGTGATGGGCCGAGTTTGCTTAGCGTTTCGAAACGCGCAGCCTTATCGTGTAGAATTTGCACCTACCCGTTACTGATCAGGTAACGTACTCCCCAACATTGAATTCAGATGGAAGGATTCGAACCTTCGGCGTCTGCATATATCACTCTTTTGCGGTGTCTTTTACCATCATAGTGTGCAGCGGTCTGCCTCTGAACTACATCTGAAATTGAATTCCTGCGTTTTTATGGATTGCGGGAAACTGCCTCCTCACGACTTTCACGCACTTAAGAGCGCTCAGGGAATTGCACCCCAAGACTGCCAACCCCGCAGGAAATTAAATTCAGTTACAGCCAAGGGAACGAGAGAACCCTCAACTCCCATGCCGAAATGGCTTTGAATGGGGCGTAGAGATGCCGCCCAAAGAACTCGTTATTACTGTAACTGAAATGGAGTGTCTGGTGGGTAACGCTCCCACTCAATAACAACCCTGGCAAGGTTGCGCCTCACTTGTCGGCCACAGACACATAAAATTAAAGGCTGGAACGAACTCGCTCAGAAGCGTTAGAACGTTCCAGCTTTGAAAAGAATCGAAACCTTAGTTTCGATTATCGCCCGGGGAGACTGAATACCCCCACTAGACCAATCATAGTGTTTATTTTACCGAGGTACACCTGAATTTGGGCCGAGATATCTTATATCTCTAACATACCCAAATGAGTTACAAACCCCGTATTTCGTTTAACGTCCAATTTGACCTAACAAAAAACCGCTACTCTTTTTATGTAGTAGCGGTTTTCAAATTTCTTTGTCGGTTCCGCTACTACATATTAAATCCTTTTTCTGAACCGACTAACGTACTATCATGACGCAGACAATACGGTTGCCAAGGGTTCCTCCCCTGAATACTCGTACTAGTTGTCGATCTGGCTATCATTTTAATTATTTACCTTTTGCTTCTTACTATTATTATATTAACGCACTTTTTTCTTTTGGCAACGGCAAATATTTTAAATTTGTCCTATTGAGCGCTAAAGCGTAATTAAGAGTATCTCTTTCCGCTTTATTTAGCAATACCTTTTTTAAGGTTTTGCCGGTGACACTATCCACCAATTTATGCTGTGTTAAATCATAACTCATACTTCAATATTATGCACCCAGTTTATAAACTCGTCCAGATCTTCTCCTAAAGCTATCGCCAATTTTTCTGCTATTTCTTCGTCTTCAGCAATAACATCC
>CAIKBK010000089.1 GCA_903825615.1 Candidatus Vogelbacteria bacterium
AAGGCGCGGGCCAGCATGGTTTTGCCGGTACCGGGTGGCCCGTACATTGCCACATTGTGACCACCAGCGGCAGCAATTTCTAATCCCCTCTTAGCTGTTTGTTGGCTACGAATTTCGGAGAAATCAAAGAGGGCCTCTTTTCTTGCTCTTTTTATTTCTGTCTCTTTTTGAGGAAGTATCTCCCTTCGACGTTGCTCAGGACAAGTTTTAGGATTTTCTTCACCCGGTTCTATTTTGGGAGAGATAAAACTGGTTATTTCTTCTAAATTCTGGCAGGGATAAATTTTTATGCCCCTAATTAAACCAGCCTCAAGAGCATTTTCTTTGGGCAGATAAATTTCGGCAAAACCTTTCTCTTTAGCTTTTTGGGCGATGAGCAAGGCGCCACTGACTGGTCGCAATTCTCCGCTTAAAGCCAATTCGCCAATGAAGAGCTTGCTTTGCGGTTTGAATTTTATTTCGCCGGCGGCCAAGAGATAGCCAAGGGCAATAGCGAGATCAAATGATGAGCCCTCTTTGCGAATATTGGCTGGGGCGAGGGAGACAATAACTTTCTTGTTCCCCTTTTGGGGGGCGCGGAAGCCAGAGTTCTTAATGGCTGAGTTGATGCGATCCTTGGCTTCGGCGACAGCTTTATCAGGCAAACCAACAATATTAAAAGATTGCAGGCCACGATTGATATCAACTTCAACATCAATAATATCGGTCTTCAGACCGATAATTTGCGCCGAGTTTATTTTGGCTACCATTAGTTAATTATATCTCAATAGTATCTTCTTCGTCACGGTGTTCTTTGCAAGTAAGAGAAGCGGGGTCGGCATCAAGACGGTCATGTTCGATTGGTTTGCGACAGACGGCACAGACAAAACCATTTTTGGCGGCCCAACTTAAGGCACGTTCGGCTTCATGGATTATATCTTCGGTATTGGAAATTTCTTGCTCTAAGCGTTCACGGTCATCGCGCTGACTACCAACATCATCACTGGACACTGGCTTATCATCCTGAATCTCTTTGAGGCGGGCTTCGTCACTATTTTTTTCTCCTTTCAACTTGTCAATTTCTGCCTTAAGAATAGCTAGATAGTATTGATCATTTTTTTCTTTATTGGTCATTTTAATATTTAGTTATTAACCTTATCGTAACAAACGAGATGCTTTTGTCAACAACAAAAAGCCCCGGCCTGACCGGCAAGCAGGCTTATTTTACAACCCTTTTAGGTGACAAAAAGGAATCAAGAATACTAATAAAGGTATTTTCATTAGTGGTCAGGACCAGGGTATTTTTATCAACCCAAGAATAGAGAGCGATAACCGTGTTAGTCTCATCGATTATTAACCGTGTATCGTAATTCTTTACCATCTTGTCTTGGAATTGACCATTTTTTATTTTCTCTGTCGTTGAGGCTTCGACGAGCGGTGACAAGAGTTCTGAGACAACCAAATTCTCATTGTTAAGGAGAGCGTCAGCGGTATTTCTATAACTTTTGGTTTTGAAAATATAAAAAGGAGCAGTTTGATAACCATAATAAAAGCCAAACATCATTTGTGGTTCAAGAAAACGTAATAACTCATCTGGCAGTTTAAGATCTAATTTGGCAGACAGGACGGTTGGACTGGCTTCAACCATTTTCATAACTAAACCTTCCGCGACCTGCTCCTTTACTTGGTAGACAAAGTAAACTTCCTGGACTCTTTCTTTGCTTTCTGGCGCACTTAAACTTTTGGTTCTTAATTCTTGCCGTATTTGGTCGGCATTATTTTTATCTAAATCGATAGCGACTTGCTCATCAGCAAAAAGAAGACCTTGGCGAATCGTTTCTATGGTGGCAACACTTGTTATTTGTCTCTGTAGAATAGCCCAAAGCACAGCGGTTAAACCGCCGATTATTAAAATTATCCCAATACCAAGTAATAATGATCGCCCCAGCCCCCTTCCCTTGGTGGGGGCAAGGTTCTCTTTGTCTGGTGTTGCGGTTATAATTTTGCCAGCACTCAACCTCTCTTTACTGATGGCTTCCCCAATATCGCGAGTCAGGGTGCGGATTGGAGATGGTCCGGCATTCGGTTTCTTTTTGATCAGATCGATTTCTTGTTGAGATTTGATAATCTCATTAATCTTGGCCAAGCGCTCGGCTTCAAGTTGTTCGTCTTTTTTTATTTGTTCTTCGCTTAGTTTTTTTCTTTTTTCTTC
>CAIKBK010000090.1 GCA_903825615.1 Candidatus Vogelbacteria bacterium
GAGCCGGGGCTGTCCTTCTCTAAAAGTACTGGCGGTGCAATAACCAATGTTCTGCCATCAAGCTGGTTGGCCAGCATTGCCGCAATGTAAGTTTTGCCGACACCGACTACATCGGAAAGGAACACCCCGCCATACTCTTCGAGAATCTTTTTTGCGTTCAAGACCGCCTGTTCTTGGTACTCCAACCTCTTGAACTCAACAGGAACATACTTGAAAAAGACTTCTTCTGTTTGGCGTAGTTCGTCTTTGAAATATTCATACAGGAACTTCAAATAGAGTTGGTACGGAGTAATGGTGTTGTTCAGCCAAGTTTTCGTTTGGATTGTTTCGATGTATTTGTCTTTTAAATCTACGGTGTTTGCCCAGAGAGCATTAAATTTATCCAAAGCAAATTCGTAGTCAGCGCGGTTTTTGAGTTCTACGTTGAATTCAAGGTTGTCCACCATTCCTGACCTTGTGAAATTGCTTGAGCCAGTGATGACTCTTCCGACATCACGGTCGTCCTCAGCAAAGGTCATAATATAAAGCTTGGCGTGAAGATTCTGAGTAGGATAAGCACGGATCTCCAGTTTGCCTTTTTGCAGCCATTCCAGAAACTTAAGCACACCCTCTTCCACTTGGCGGTTGTCATCGGAATTGCTCATTTCATCGGCTACCGAGTCAGAAAAACTTTCTTTGGTCTCGGCGTGCGAAAAATGCAAATCAAGCTGTCTTGACTGTTGGATTAGTTCTAAGGTTTGAGGATTTGTGCTGATTCCAATGAGAATTCTTATTTTTTTAGCGACTTCAAGAGATTTATATAAGGCATGAAAGCCACTGGTATAAAAATAACCGACTAAAACATCAAAAAACTGAGTGTCCTTAATAAGAATTTTGAACCGGTCTAAAAGATTTCTGTTTTTCTCGTTGGTAATGAAAGTTAAGTCTGAGCTGTTTGTATTTCCGGTTTTTTCCACCATTTCCTTATCTCTCCTATGCATCCCAAGTTGAACCAACGCTAAACTGATAATACCACCCCCAATCCCCCAAAACAAGTCCCGATTTTACACTAACGATAAAAGGATTGACTCCCCGCCGATTTCCGTTAATATATCTCCGACCGGAATTTTGTATCCCGGGCGGTTAGCTCAGTTGGTTAGAGCGCGTGCTCGACACGCACGAGGTCACAGGTTCGAGCCCTGTACCGCCCATTACATTTGCTACCCCCACCGATCCGCCCACTACATTTGCTCCGCGCTATTACATTTAATCACGCTTGGGCAGGGCCACACCCCCACACCCCTTAGGGGTAGCTGTGGGGGCAGGGCACAGGTATATTTGATCACACCTTGCCTAATACCGTTTATTACATTTAACCAGCTTTGGCTAATCCCGTTTATTGCATTTAACCCGCTTTGGCTAATCCGGGTTATTACATTTAACATGGTTCGCCAACAGCCCCCGGGGTAGGAAGCCGGGGGATTAGCCGCTGCGGAGATGAAACATGGCTCTACAACTATTGATTTTGTGCAAGGGGATGGCTTTGGCTCAATCCTTGACCCCATCGCCCTGATTGTCGATGGTATGCCCGCCGTATTCATCGCCACCAACGGCCTTCAATACGACAAAATCACAGGCGATATCTCCGAGGTCAGGGCAAGAAAGGGCAAAACCATTATTGAGGCTCGTTGCAATTACGATTCGATTTTTTCCGCAAAACGGTTGAGAAATAGCCGGGCGATTACTATTTAATCTTTTTTGGCAAAATGGGCGGATTGGACTTGTTTTACCGCCGGAGGCGGGGAAGTACGCGGTTTTTAGGGGAAATAAAAGGGGTTTGAGGTTTAAAGGAATTTGTTACTAAGAAGCTCTTTCGATATACCTATTGATTATATTATCAATTTAGCATTTCCAATCAGGGTGGCTAATCGGAAATCGGTTCAATTCCTCTTTATATGAGCGCCACTGTGGCATCAGTTCATTCAAATAAGCTAAAAAACGGTCATTGTGGTGGCGTTCTAACAGATGCAACGTTTCGTGAACCAAGATATATTCTAAACAGTGCTTTGGCTTTTTGGCTAATTCCAAATTA
>CAIKBK010000091.1 GCA_903825615.1 Candidatus Vogelbacteria bacterium
CTCAAGAGCTTGGGCAGTGGAAGAAGCCGCTTGATTGATAAAAATATTCCTTGAATCGGTGTTGACCATTAGCTCCTCATAAATATAAGCATATTCGACAAGGGCGATGGCCGAATGGCCGGTATTATAACAACCCAAAGCGATTAGTTCTTGATCTTCAACTATCCCCTTACTCTCCGCCTTCATGGTGCTGACTTTTTGAATTTTAGATATTTCCGCCATTAGATCTTGAGCTAGCGCTTTGCTAGCGACAGCATTGGCATATTGTTTTTCCGGAACGTAAATAACAAAACCTTCATAATTCGGTTTACCCTTATATTTTGGGTTATTATTAAAGTGAAGGTGAAGGGTCACATCGATACCGTTATCCCCCGCCCATTTATTCACCCCGTACATAAAGATGGCTGAGTCAACGGGCGTATCACGATGGCCCATCTCGGCCCGAACTAAAGTGAATTTGCCCTCATCAACCAAGCGAGACATTTCGGCTTTTTTTTCTTTTATCCAAGTTTCGATTTCTTCTTTATTATCACTAATATAATTTTTTATTTCTGGGTTCCAGCCGTTAACATCGCGAACCATGGCGACTTCAAATTTAGGATTTTGGGCTAAGCTATTTTTAATTTTTTCCGCTAGCCATAAATTCAGGTCTCGTTCTAAGACCCCCTTATATTCCGCTCCCCCATATTCTGGTTCGTGTCCGGCAAAAATTAATATTTTGACTTTTTTATCATTCTGCCCCACCACAGCTTTTTCTGTTGGACCCTTAATTTCCACCTCAGCCGACAAAAAAGACGCTGCAAAAATTAGCGCCATAAGAAACAATATTCCTAAGAAAAACTCCTTTGTCATTCCTAATTATTATAACTTATTATTTTTTTATTTCCTGACCAAAATAGCTTAAAAGCGCTTTGGTACCAGCCAAATTTTTCTCCCACTCAATAGTCTCATGAGTCTTAAGCTCGACAGTGATAGTCGGAACATTAATTGAAGCCAGCCAGCCCTCAGCGTCGCCCGTGATCTCATAAGCATTAAATGATTTTACCTCTTGATAACCTGAGGCTCCGGCATAAATATTAACCATTTTAAGCGTTGTAGGTAAAACACCGGTCTCACACTCCGAAGTATAAACAGCATTGGCTTGGCTATGCCAGAAAACAGCCCCAACAGGTTTCTGTTTTAGAACTAAATCCCGAATAGCGGCGGCTTCAGGTTCAGAGAAAGCTTTGGTCCCCGCACTAACTATCTCATTCCGCCAAGTGCTCTTAGGTTGCCACTTACAAGCAAAATTACGATTAAGATCGACTTTATTTTTATTAAATCGTCCCGCCTCAAGGACTGGCTGGCTTGTTGAGACATTAGACATGGCAAACCGGCCATCTTTCCCGGTTACACGATAAATACCGTCGGGGTTAGCCGAAGGAATAATGGTGATCTTTAAATTTTTAGGAATAACGTCGGGATTGGCTTCGAGATAATCCATAAATTTATAAGCCAAGAGAACGCTATTCCACTCATAACCGCCATGGATACCGCCAACAAACAGAAGATAATTCTCCCCTTCGCCGTACGTATAGGCTTCGATATTACGGCCTTCTACCGATTTACCGATTGTGGTCAGTTGAGGCTTAGAGGTTGTTTCAACTGGTACCACTGGTGGTGGAGCTGGTGCCTTTTTGTTCAAATTAATAAACGCCAAGACGCCAATACCAAAAACAGCAATAATAAGAGCAATCGTGATATTGCGTTTAGTAAAAAGGGCCCCCATTATTTATTTAGCGTAATATTTTAGTAAAGCAAGAGCCCCAGCTTGATTTTTGCTCCACTCGGTATCTTCGTGAGTCGTGAGAATAACACTAACAGCGGGAATATTTTTCTTGGCCAGCCAATTTACCATATCGCCAGTTGTTTCGTAGAAATCAAAATTGTCATAAGCCTTATAACCAGAAGCATCAGCAAAAGTTGTCGCCAAGATTTTGGTCGCGGGTAAAATCCCACTATCACACTGTGAGGCAAAAACTCCGCCGGCGGCACTATACCAAACAACAGCCGCGCTTAGCTTGTGACTCTCAACATAATTTTTAAGGGCCTGGCTCTCTGGCTCAGAAAAAGCTTCACTTCCGCCACTAACCTTAGTCTTTTGCCAAACGGCGCTTGATTGCCAACCACAGTCAAAATTGCGATTTAGGTCCACCTTATTGGCGTTAAGTCGACCGACAATTACTGTCTCTTTTTCGGTTGAGACATCAGCCGAGGTAAAACGGCCAGTTGTCCCCACTACACTATTAAGTCCATCCGGGTTTAAAACAGGAATAACAGTAACTTTTACGTTCTTAGGAATAATATCAGGATTCGCCTCTAAATAATCCATGAGCTCATAGGCAACAAGAGCCGTGTTCCACTCATAACCGCCATGGATACCGCCAACAAACAGAAGTTCCTTCTCGCCAGTACCATAGTGATAAGCAGTGATATTACGTTTCTCAACCGATGCGCCAATAACAGTCTTAGTCTCATCAACCGGTTTAATCTTAACTTGATTTAGTGATGAAGTTGCGTCAGTCGTTGTTGCCTCGTCGGACGTTATCAGTGTGAGATTAGACGAACTCCGAGTAAAAAAGTAGAACCCGATAATAACAATAATTCCAATAATAAGGGCCCAAATAGTAGTTTTTTTCATAATAATCACATCCTAGCACAAATCTAAAAAGACGGCTATTGATTTAATGTTTTTTGCTAAGTTTCCTGCGCCAACCCACAAGAAACAAAATCCCAATAAAAAAAGCTGGTCCGGCAATAATTAAGGAATAAGACAACTCGTAAAATTCAAATGGGTTATTAAAGGCACGAACGAGCGTTAGGGCAAGGTACAGTAACCCAGCCAAAATAAAGCCCACCCCGCCGACAACCTCATGTCTCCAAGATATGGCGAGAATAATAGCCAAAATAAATACCGGAATATTGTGCATAAATAAACCGACGACTGTTTCCCAAATACTATAACCATTGCCAAAAATATCTAGCGAGAACATCGCCAGAAAAAGGATAAAAACAATCGAGAATATTCTTGGCGTCCAATAGATAAATTTATTGATTTTTGTCATTTGCCCCGTAAAATTAGTAACTTGATAGTTTTATTAATTATACCAAAAATTCACAACTGATTCTAGTCCGGCCAAAGGCACAAAAACATTGCAAAATAACGAGAAGAAATTTTGCCCCGCTGAATAATAGATAGGCAGAGTTAGAACCTGTTTTTTGCCTAAACAGAAAACCCGCCCTCGACCTGGACGTGTTTTCTGTAACACGTTAGTCGGGGCGGGATTATTGATGGGCTTCACTTCAGGTTTGGAGCTCTTCAGGGAGATGGAGGGTGGCCATGATCTTGGCCATAACTTCGCTGTCACTCTCGATCTTCAGACGCAGTCTTTCCTTGAGTTCCTCCCTCTGCGAGTAGAGGCGAAGGGGCGATGGCGACGCCGAAATTTGTGACCTCTCCTCAACCAGGGCCCGGACAATGAGAGGCATATACGTCGAGTAATCGCCCTGCAGGCTAACCGTCTGAGTGATATACGTTTCGGGATTGATTTTACCCCACGAGACTGCCTCGGCCGGCCAGCAAGAGGACAAACTGCCGTCCGTCACTGGCGCTGAGACAATCTGGGCATCAAAGTCGTATCCCCGTATGTCACCGAGAAAGAAGATCTGCGACAAGGTCGGTTCGGGCTGGAGAGAATAATTCTTCGGAACTCCCCCACCCAAAACCATGATCGCCAAGGTCTTCGCTTCAGAGTCAAACAAGCCCCAGTGGTGATAGGCACAGGATTCGAAAACGTCCTCGTGGAGGTCATAATCGAACCCGTAGCTAATCTTCCCCAGACGAGCCAGCAGCCAGAGCTTCATCGAATTCAGAAACACGCTACCATCGGCCGGCGCCCCGATGAAGACCGGCAACTCCATTTTCGCACAGGTGCTCAGGAGACCCGGTGCTACCCCCAGCGCCTCTTCCCTCTCGGCGTAACACAAGCCGAGGAGATAGTTGCGCTCTGTTGTGGTCATGCGCTTTTGAAATTCCGGCCGCTGAAGAATCTCCGTAATGACAATATCTTGGTCGAAGAGCACTTGTTCTTGGAAACCGGTGTCCGTCACCCGAATAATACCGTTGTCCCGGAACTTGGCATCGTCGCCATAGAGATCGACTTCGCGAATGGGCCGTTCCGACTGCGAACGCAGACAATCATGACCGTCATGGTAACAGATTGCGTCCGTGACCGTGAGGTAGGCCGTCTGCGCCATGTTAAGCAACGGGATGAGCCAAGCCCGATGCTGATCCGAGATGGTAATGGGTCCGGCACAGGTAACCACAAGCGGGATACGCTTTTCGATCACCTTTTCCAATGCTTCATACACTCGCCTCAGAGCCGCGCCCCCAAATGCCGGTAAGGACTTCTTGAATACTTCTCCCAAGTTGTGGCACTCGGTTACCGGCTTGCCGGCCACCTCATTGCCCATAAGCTTGCACTTGTCGCTTGGCATGTCCAGTTTTCTCCTCTCTTGTTATTCTGATTATCCAAACATCAAACCAGCTAACTTAAGCTGATTAATTCCATTCTAATCACTACCACAAAATTACAATCTAGTCTATGGAAAAGACAAACCCGCTTACAACGGGTTTGTCGGAAGCGGGAAAGTAGAGGTTTCAGTCTTATTTCTTAGCTTTAGCTTTTTTGGCATCGAGCATCGCCTTTTTTATAGCCAAGCGCTTCTTAGTTTTTGGCGAACGCGAGGTCTTCATCTTCCCTACCCCAGTAAATCTTTTTCCCATATATATTTATCCCGCTAAGCGGGGTTTAAAATTAATTTATTAATTACTTCTTGATTTTAACAGAAAAGACAAAAAAGAGCTATTTTTAAAATCCGACCTGGTTCCGTCGGTAAACAACAAACCCGCCTCACACAGACAACCAGTTTGCTGTCCCTTGTGGGCGGGGTTCATTCGGGAGGAGCTTCTTCTTCGACATCATCTGGGGTCACTTCAGCACTTTCCACTACCTGTTGAAGATCATCGCTTGAAACGGAAGCGACTTGTTCTGGATCAACGAATGTTACCGCCCAAGTTTCTTCCGAAACAGCATTCGGAAACGTATCTCGAAGTTTCCGATACAATCGTCCGTCAATAGAGAAACGTGTGCCCGGCAGCAAGTTCTTGACCTTAGTCATTGTCTCGGCCATAAGATCACCTCCTTTCCAAAGGTTCAGGCCTGATAAATTACTAGCATTTTTTCGACATAAAA
>CAIKBK010000092.1 GCA_903825615.1 Candidatus Vogelbacteria bacterium
AAAAATAAACCGTTTGAAATTGATTGACTTGGTTTATTCTGTTTACGGCGCTATCCTCGTCCCATCGGGAAATAACTTCCAAACAAAAATTAAACCGCTTGTCCAAGCTTTGAGACAAAGGGAGTCAATCCTTATTTTCCCAGAAGGCCGGATTGTGACCGAGGACAAAATCGGTGAATTCAAGCGTGGCGTCGTTGAGGTCTATCGACAAACAAAATGCCCAATCTTGCCAGTATCAATAAAAATGACTAGGGATAAATTCAAGCGCCAAATTCTCCGGCTAAATTACGGGCCAATAATTCATATCCCTGATGAACTCTTAACCGATCCATCAGCCGAAGAAAGTTATCGCCGAGCGGGAGAATATCTAAGAGAGATAATTCTTTGCCTTTATCAAAAAGAAGAACCATGATCGCTAAATCAAATTATGAGGCGACGATACTTGTTCCCAATTTTAACGGGGTCACTCATCTAAAAGAGTGTCTGGCTTCATTAGCTGAACAAACTTATCAAAATTTTATAACCATTATCGTTGATGACGCTTCAACCGATAATAGCCTTAATTTTGTTAGGGAAAATTTTCCCGAGATTAAAATTTTGGCGTTAGAAAAAAATAAGGGCTTCGCTAGGGCAATAAATATGGGGATTAATTATGCCCAAGACAAATATCAACCTAAATATATTGCTATTTTAAATAATGACACCAAGGTTGACCAAGCTTGGCTAAAAAATCTAGTTATCGCCATTGAATCAGAGGAAAATATCGTGGCGGTAGCTTCTAATATGCTCTATTACGATCGGCCGAAGATCATCAACAGTCAAGGCGGGAAATTCACCTTCACTGGCTATGGCTTCGATATTAATGTGAACAAAAAGCGAGTTGAGGTTAAAAATCCACCGAAGTATGTCTTGGCCAGTTGTTGGGGCGCGACCTTAATAAAAAGCGAAGTTTTTCAGATTATTGGACTACTTGATGAGAATTATTACGCCTACTTCGAAGATTTAGACTGGGGGTATCGAGCTAATTTATTAGGTTATAAAATTATCTTTGCCCCCGAAGCAATTGTCTATCATAAAGGCAGCGCTTTTTGGGTTAATTACCCTTTTAAAAAGACTATGTTATGCCGAAAAAATTCGATTTATACGATTCTCAAAAATTATGAGTTTAAAAATATTTTAAAAGCTCTCCCGACCATCCTTCTAGATTATTTTGTCCTCTATCCCGCCGGCCAGCTCCTCAATCGAACACTAGAAAACGGGCAGTTCATTCCCCTTCATCATTTCCCCTATCATCTTGGCAAAAGACTAAAATTCCTTATTGTCCCCCTTTGGGCTTGGTGGTGGAATCTGATACATTTGCCAAAAACTTTAATGATCAGAAGAAAAATTCAAACCACAAGAAAAGTATCTGATGAAGAGATATTTAAGTTAAGTCGGAATATATGAGTTTCTTAGATAAATTAAAATGTTTTAGTCTGAGGGGTTTTCTCTACTCTCTAGTTGTGAGAACTAAGCGTTTTTTCTTTTTTTTGGTGCGGGAAACTAATCGCCGACTAAATAGCAGGTATTCAACAAATACTTTATCTTGTGGACTAAAAGAAAAAATGATGGTTGACATCCTTGCCGATAAAATAACTGAAATCTCGATTATCATCACTACCCGCAATCGTCTTGAGACGCTTAAAGATTACACCTTGCCAAGCTTGAAACATCTTAAATTCGACCAGTGTTCTTACGAAATTATTATCGTTGACAATAATTCGACCGATGAAACCTTATCTTTTTTACAACATTATGCCAAAACTGAACCTTTGGTAAAAATTTATCGGGAAAAAAGGGTTGGCGTTTCCGCCGGTCGGAACAAGGGTGTCCAAATGTCAATAGGTGAACTCATAGTTTTCATTGATGACGATTGTGAGGTTGATGCCGATTGGCTTGACCGTTTATATCATCTTCATAGCGAAAAAGGTTATTTTTTAGGCCAAGGTCAAATTTACGATTTAGTCCTCAAGAAAAACTTGGTTGATGATAAGCCACTTAGAGAAACGGTCGCTGGCGGTAATTTATCGATCAGAAGAAAGGTTTTTGATTATATTAGTTTCAATGAGCAAATTATTTTCTCTCACGATGATACTGATTTAATCCGACAACTGGAGACCCTCTGGCCCAATTTTCCCTATTTCGTCGACCCAACCCCCATCAAGCATCATCGAGCTCCCGCCACTTACCGCCAGATTGACGGGAATTATAACCAAGAAAGCATCCGCCAATCGAAAAAAATGTATAATTTAGCCCGGATCTCCGAATTGACATTGGGACGAAATCTTAATTTGATTTGGTCTGGCTTGGCTTGGCGTTTTTGGCGGCTAGAAATAATTTTCTCATTATTAGAATCAATATTATATCCTCAAGCTAATATCCTTGTTATCCTGAAAACAAAACTTAAAATTTATCGCCAGTTAATATACCTGAATAAATTTTCTCAAAACCGTTACGCTTCTTTCACCTTCGATGATGGACTAATCACCAGCGCCAGAAAGATAGACAAGATTATCTCACCCCATAAGGCGACTTTTTATATTGTCACCGGTTGGTTAAAACCAAATCCACTCTCAATAATTGACCCGCCCAATATTAAGCCCGACCATGGGGACATCGCCGGCTGGCAAGAATTAACCAATCGCGGATACGAAATCGGTTCTCATACCGTGTCACATATTAGAGCTAGTGAGCCAGGGGCCGAGAAAGAATATCAGGCCTCAATAGAATTTATTAAACAATTCCAGCCCGGCCCATATTCTTTGGCAATGCCTAACTCAACAGAATCACCCTCAACTATTAATTCTTATGATTCAATTAGGGTTGGCGATGGGGAGAAAATTTATAATTCGCTCAAAGAAATAAACTTCGCTCGACTTATTTCTTGGGACCCAGTGGAAAACAAATTATCTTTGGAACAAACTCTAAAAAAAATAAAATATCTTCCAGCAGATAGTTGGTTAATTTTAAGAGCGCACGGATTGGACGATGATGGTTATTGCCCCTGGCCAAGTGAGTATCTCAAAGAAATTTATAAACTTTTGCGGGACGAGGGTTTTCAGATAAGAACAATAAAAGAGATGGTTAATGATTTTGGGCCGCTTGCCGATAAGCGGTGATGACTTCCCGACTCCGGCCGTCTCGAATAATCCGACCTTGGTCAAGCCAAATCGTTCTAGAACATTCCTGTAAAATTGATTCTAAATCATGACTGGCGATAATGATGGTCAATTCACCCCGAAAGATTTCTCTTAACTTATTTAGAGATTTATTAACAAACTCAATATCCCCCACGGCAAAAATTTCATC
>CAIKBK010000093.1 GCA_903825615.1 Candidatus Vogelbacteria bacterium
CCTCGAGCTCCCTAGAGGCTTGGCCTCGGGAGAAGAAACAGCATACATTTGATAAAAAGACAGCACATTCAAAAGACGCATCACAATTTTGCGTCCGACTTCAGCCACGCCTTTCTCCGAGAAATTAAGATCCTCACCATGCACCGCTGGGCTAGACATAAGATAAAGACGAAGGGCGTCCGCGCCATAATTATCAACGACCGTCATGGGATCGGGATAATTTTGTAAACTTTTAGACATCTTTTGGCCGTCCTCAGCTAAAACCAAACCGTTAGTGATAACGTTCTTGTATGGACTCTGGCCAAAAAGAGCCACCCCAAGAACAATTAGACTATAGAACCAGCCTCGCGTTTGATCCAAACCTTCAGCGATAAAATCAGCCGGAAAACGCTTCCCTTGCTCGGGATCAAAATTCTTTTTAGCAAAAGGATAATGATCTTGGCCGTAAGGCATTGATCCCGATTCAAACCAACAATCAAAGACATCGGGAACGCGAATGAGCTCTCCGCCACAAGCGCAAGGCATTTTAAATTCATCAATATAGGGCCGATGCAAATCAAGTTCATAACGGCGATTATGAGGATAAGGAGCAAAAGCTATTTCTCTCATCTCGCCCGTATGGAAAGACTCTCCCCTTTTACGCAGAGAGGCAATCTCCTGATCAGACAATTGGTCAACTGTCGCCTGAATCATGAAGAGGGGTAGGCCATGGCTAGCAATCAAAATGTTCTTACCCTCATATTTTTTATCCAATTCAAACAAGAATTCCATCACCCGCTCTCGGATATCATTATAATTTTCTCCCCAACCAGTTGGTCGTCCGTGCAAACGACCCTTGATTGAACCGAAGGCATCATTATACTCGCGCCAAGTTTTGGCTGGAGATGGCTTAGGATTAATCTCCCGCAAACGTTCATCATAAATAACCTGATCCAAAGAAAAACCAAGCTGGTCAGCCAAAATAGCCACCGTCTCTTTGACTCTAATAAAGTCAGAAGCAAAAACTAAATCTATTTTCCCCCCAGCAAAATTTTTGGCCGAAGCTAAAACCTCTTCCTTGCCTTTATCAGTTAAGTGATTTGATTCGTTGGGATCAGCGCTAATTAAATCTTTGGTATTGGCCTCAGCCTGACCGTGACGGATAAAGAAATATTTATTTTTTGATTGCTTAGACAAACGAGAAATATCCGCAATCGAACCGGCCACCTCGATATGATTACACTTGGCGCAACGCCAAACCGGCAAGGGCGCGCCCCAAAAACGAGTGCGAGAAATCGCCCAGTCGCGCGCGCCCTCAAGCCATTTACCAAAACGACCATCACGCACATGATCGGGAATCCAATTAACCTTACTATTAGCCGCGACTAATTTGTCCTTAAAATCAGCCACCTTCACGAACCACGAAGAAGTAGCATAGTTAAGAAGCGGGGTGGCACAACGCCAGCAATGCGGATAAGAGTGGGTAAATTTTTCTTTGGCAAAGAGTGTCCCCTGCCCAGCCAAATATTTAAGCACGAGAATGTCAGTGGCTTGAGGGTTATCAATTGGTTTAACTTTTTGCCCAGCAAAATCAGTCACCTCAGGTTTGAATTCGCCATTCATCGCCACATGTTGAACAAAAGGCAAATTATTGGCTCGACCCAAATTAAGATCGTCTTCGCCAAAAGCGGGAGCAATATGCACGACACCGGTACCGTCTTCGGTTGTCACAAAATCGGCGCCATAAATCTTCCAACCATTCTCTTTATTGGCAAGTTTGGGGTCATTGGCATAATAATCAAAAACTGGTTTATACTTTTTACCGATTAAATCGGATCCCTTAAATTCTTTTAGAATTTTAAAATTATTTTTAAAGACAGCCTCAACTCTCGATTTAGCTAAGATATATTTATTACCCGGCACCTCTCCTTCGACTTCAACATAGGTAATATTCGGATTAATCGCTAGGGCAACATTGCCCGGCAAGGTCCAAGGAGTCGTTGTCCAAGCCAGTACATAAGTTCCCGGTTCGTCCACCAATTCAAACTTAACAGTCACCGAGATATCAGTGACATCCTTATAGCCTTGGGTCACTTCAAAATTAGACAGGGTCGTCTCACAACGCGGACAAATATGCATTGACTTGTAGCCCTCATAAATTAAATTTTTGTCGTAAAGAGTTTTAAAAATCCACCAAATCGTCTCCGAGTAAGACGGGTCCATCGTGCGATAATCATCCTCCATATCAACAAAGCGACCAAGGCGCGGAACAATCTTTTTCCATTCATCGGCATAACGCAGAACACTCTCGCGCGCCTTCATATTGAATTCTTCAATACCGTAATCCTCAATATCCTTTTTAGTCTTGAAGTCTAATTCTTTCTCGACTAGATTCTCAATGGGCAGGCCATGACAATCCCAACCCCAACGGCGGCGCACCGAGTAGCCCTGCATTGTCTTGTAACGCGGGATAACGTCCTTCATTGTCCCAGCCAAAAGATGACCATAATGAGGTAAACCAGTCGCAAAAGGCGGCCCATCATAGAAGACAAATTCCTTGCCCGTCGAAGCCTTGGCGGAGTCGGGGCCTTGGGGCGCTGGCTTCTCCAGAGTTTTCTCAAAAATTTTATTATCCTGCCAAAACTTAAGAATCGCCTCTTCTTTCTTGGCAATTTCAGATTTATTAGAATTAAGGTCTCCCTCGGCCATCTATCTAATTTACCGTAAAATAAGGATATTTACAAATCCTACATTTTTTCTAGAACGGGAATGGCAAGGAGATTTAGACCATTTTTGAGAACAATCGAGGTGGCGCGGGTTAAAGCCAAGAAGTAGGCTTCGTGCTCACTACCGATAATTTTATTTTGGGCATAGAAACTATTGAAGGCGCCGGCAACCTCTATTAGATAAGAGACAACATGCTGCGGTGCCAATTCGCGATAAGCACCCTCGGCAATTTCGGGAAGGCGGTAGAGCAGAGCTTCAATGCTCCCCGAGGCTAAGCCTCGGGCTCCTTGAGGCTGAGCCTCGGGGGCAGGCGCCACCGATTTATTTAGTACAGACAGGGCGCGAGCATAGGTGTATTGCAGATAAGGGCCCGAATCCCCTTCAAAGGACAGTGATTTATCAAAATCAAAAATTATGTCCTTGCCAATTGCTTGCTTGAGGATTGAATATTTAATCGCGCCTACCGCTACCTTAAGAGCTATATCATTTTTTTCTTCTTCATTAAATTCGCGATCTTGTATTTTCTCTAAAACTTTTAATTTTACATCTTCAATTAAGGATTCCGCCGTGATCACTTGCCCAGTGCGACTAGACATTTTACCACTTGGCAGGCGCAACATCCCGTGCGAGAGGTGTTTAATCTTCGCCGCTAAATCCGGCATTAGTTCTTGCATGGCACGCAAAACAACTTTGAAATAATCATTAATCTCATTCCCGGTGACCGAGATAGAGGCATCAGCCAAATATTTACCAGCTTTAAGCTTCGCCAGACCAAGCTCCTTAGCCTCATAGGTTGGCAAGCCTTCGGCGTTTAAGAAAACCCGAGTATGCAAGTGTGAATCATATTTCTCGCCATGGAAAACGACGGCCCCTTCACTTCTCTCAAAAATATTTTTGGCTAGACCTTCTTCAACAATCTTCTGACCAATCTCCGCTGTTTCGCTCTCAAAGAAATAATAATCGAACTTAGTGCCAAGCTTGACGTAGATTGTCTCAAAATATTCTAGACTCCACTTGCGTCCAAGATCATAGAGCTCCTTCAACTTAGGATCACCGCCTTTATAAATTTTTTTATTAATGATAGCGATGCCATCTTTGGCATTCTCACTTCCCTCTTTGTATTCTGTTGCCCCAAAGGCGTAGGCTCGGCCTAAGAATTTCACCTTCTCGGAGATAGAGGTCTCTTCTTTGGGCAATTCGGCCTCCAACTTGAGCATCCCCCACAAGGTCATCGCGACATGCATACCAACATCACCCTGATAACAAGCACGCTTAGTCTCGGCTCCACTCCCTTCAATTAAGCGCGAAATGGCTTCACCCACTGTGTTACTCATTAAATGCCCAATATGAAATTCCTTAAACGGATTAGGATCAGTAAACTCTACCATCACCTTCTGGCCAGCGAGGGCTTTGGTTTGACCAAAGGTCTCTTGATTAGAGCTTATTTCGACAAGTGAAGCTTTTAAGAATTCATCG
>CAIKBK010000094.1 GCA_903825615.1 Candidatus Vogelbacteria bacterium
AAAAACTTTTTTCTGATATAATTTAAATATGGAAGAAAATAAATCTTATTTTTCGTTTTTAATAGATAATAATATCGGGAAGGGTCTTATCCTTGGGTTGATACCAACACTCGTTACCTTATTTATCAGATTAATACCATCAATTTTGGGAACAATTGTTTTATCTTTTGTTGATTATCCTTTAGTTGTGGCGGGCCAAATAATAGGGAGAACACTTATTGAATGTAGCGAGCCTGGTTTTATTTGTCTTACTTACATACCAAAATGGGAAGGAGTATTTTTAATCTCATCTTATTTCTTAATTGCCGGTCTTTTGTCTGGGCTCTGTGTTTTTGTTTTATTTAAAAAACGAACAATGTGGCTAATCTCAATAATAGCTTTTATCTTGTTCCTTATTCCACTATATGCTTACCCAATAATTGTTCTTCCAACCAATATGACAAATGATTCTTCTCCCCTTGAATGTTCTCTTCTTAGAGACGGGCCAGATCAAACTCCACAGAGTTGGTGCTACCACTTTTTGGCAGAAAAAAAACTGGATGCCAACTTGTGTAAAAAAGTAAAAGACAAATCGATAAGAGAAGAGTGCTATGAACCAATTGCTCTTTTAAAATTGGATTCATCAATCTGTTTGATGCTTGACAGTGAATTAAAAGAAAAATGTCTGTTCCGAACCTTTATGAGAAAAGTAGGAAACCCCACACTTGAGGAATGTAATTCCATAACTAATACCGATTATAGAGATAGCTGTTTTATGACTGTATTTAACTCGGATTTAAGGGGACAAAAGAGCCCGGTAATATGTAATATAATCAATAGGTTATCTACAAAAAGAGATTGTCTGATAACTGTTGCTAAATTGACTTCCAATCTCTCTATTTGTCTCTCTTTGCCCAATGATGATGTCCTTACGGCTAGTTCCAGTCAGAATTCATGTTTTTCTAAAATTGCTGAGTATAATAACGCCCCCGATGTTTGTTCAAATATTAAACACGACTATTCTAAAGAATATTGTATAAAGAGAATTGATTTCTTAAGAGCTAACCCAGACACAGCTCTTAAAGCGCTAAATAGTATCAGTTACCCAAAGAAGTAATTTTTAAATTAAATGTTTATTGGTAAAAGCGTGTCCTGAGCCAGACTTTAGATAGATTTCAAATTCTAAAGCCTGCCTCTTTGTCAGAAAGGCACAATACCAAACTAGTTTAAATGGTTTTTTAGAAGATGAGTATTTTGAGTTGCCAGAATTATGTTCGGCCAATCTTTTTTTGATATCAGAAGTTGAACCTTTGTATAAACTATCATCCTTCTCGCTTTTTAGAATGTAAACGTAGTGCATAGGTAAATTATAACAGAAAGCTACGCCCTCCTTCGCATAAAGCTTCGGAGGACCACTGCTTCTATTTTAAACCAAAACAACCCCCTACTCAGCCGAAGCTTCGTAGGAGGATTATTTTGAGGCTTCTTGTGCAAGCGAAGAAGTGCTTGCACTGCGAAGCTTCAGCGTAGCAGTGGATATGGGGAGAGTCGAACTCCCGTGCAAATAGTAACCCCTAGCGAATCTATATGTTTAGGTTATTTCCCTTCGCCCGAAGGCGAATTTAAATTGCTTAAGTTAGAAAAAACCAAGAACTTAAGCAACCGATTCTCTAAGTTTCGCTTGTGAGCCGAGAACTTCTCACTTGCTAGTCCAGAATTTATTATGCCCACTTAAATCATCCAGACTGCGATTTAAGCAGACACCAGCATTATGCTAAAGCAAAGGCTGGAGAGAAATATGGCGAAGCCACAAGTCCCTTGTCAGATGCGTTGGCATTTGACTGTTTTGCTGACAATTTAAGGAGGAAGTCAGCCTCTCCACATACACATCTAGCAGTACGCTACCTGTCGATACCGTTACATACCCGTATATAAATTTATCTTGTCAACGAACTCTTCAGATCGCGCGCGACATCGCGCTTGGATTCCTTCTTCTTAAGAGCTTCACGCTTGTCGAACTTCTTCTTACCGCGCGCAATAGCAATCTTAAACTTAAGGAAACGACCCTTATTATACACCGAAAGTGGCACTATTGTCAACCCTCGCTGTTCGCCCTTAGTAGCCAGTTCCGCTAATTCCCCCCTCTTCAAGAGCAAGCGCCTGGTGCGGTAGGGGTCATAAACCACGGCTTTAAGATTATTGGGTTGGTAGGGCGGGATAAACACGCCGACAACATAGGCCTCGCCGCCACGAATAAGAACCCGCGCGCCTTCCAAGGATCCCTGTTTGGCCTTCAGTGATTTAACTTCACCACCAAGAAGCTCAACCCCCGTCTCATAGGTCTCGAGCCACTCATAATTCAGCCCCGCTTTCTTATTCTCTATTAAATTACTCATATCT
>CAIKBK010000095.1 GCA_903825615.1 Candidatus Vogelbacteria bacterium
GTAGGCGCAAGCGACCGCCGAAGTTTCAACAAAGAGCCCAGACTCGAGAACTTTGTCAAACTCTTCAAACGGAACGAGGATCGTCTCCATAATCTCGTTAGCCTCCGGCTGGCGAGCTTCGGCCCTTTGCTCAAGGCCATATGCCAGATAAAGACGCGCCTTGAGTCCATGATCATCGAGTGTTACGCCTCGGTACTTGCCAGACTCAATCAAAACATGGCCAAGCCCTAGCCACTCCCCACCACCATAACCGGTCTCTTTCAAGTATCCAGCCTGAACATGGGTGAGAATTTCTTCTTCACTCATCCCCGGCTGAATAGCCTTAACGCCACCCGGCGGGAGTTCCCAGAGGGCACGATCCCCGCCATTCTTCCACTGGCCGAGCGTAGGCACTAATCCATCCTTGGTTATTCCGAAGACGACCGCCCAACCAAACCAACGTAGGATCGGGAACCAGTCATGAGGCTGGCCGTCTGGATCTCGGCGAACTTCCTTGTAAACCTTCCCATAATAAGGGATGTCCGCAAAAAGCTCCCCTTCTTTCAGAATCTCCCAACCACGGAAGCGCGGCTCCTGAGACAACTCTAGAAATCTACTAATTGCATCCATGGTACCATCCTCTCCTTTTTAACTTTTCAACTCTTATCTTCTCTTACCCATGACAACTGGCCACAAGCAAAGTAACTTTAATCCGCCCTTGACAATAGCACCAAAAATCGACTATGTCAATATTAAAGGGCGCCCTGACCAGCTGGCCAACGCGCCCCATTTTAGAACATTACCCTTGTCTTCATCTCACAAAGACAAGGAGACAGCCTTCAATAGCTCGTCGTGAATCAAGCCATTACTGGCGACAATCCCCTTCTCGGCCGAGAATGGCGACCAGGGCTCACCAGCCAGATTGGTCACCTTGCCACCAGCCAGCTCAACGATCAGACAACCAGCGGCAACGTCCCAAGGTTCCGGTCGTGGGTGAACAAAACCTCCGGCAATCCCCTGCGCTACCTTCGTCAAACTGGCAACCGAACTGTTACGAACCTGCGGATAAAGAAACCCCGACCAATCAAGGCGAGCCAGGATATCGACGACCAGCGAGTGATCTCGCCCATCGTTTTGTTCCTTAACCCACTCGAGAAGCACCAAGGGTTTATCAGCTTCTCCCTCATGATTGACTGAGATCATCTCTGGCTTACCAGCGTGGCCCATGTCGTCAACTTTGGCCAGCCAGGCAACAGGAGCATCTTCGCCGGCAAAGAAAAGCTGTTTCTTGGCCGGCAGATAGATAGCCCCGGCCACAGAACGACCCTCGCGAACGAGGGCGATCGAGATACCCCAATGGTCATCGCCGTGATAGAAATTCACCGTCCCATCGACTTCATCGACAACCCATTGAATTTCAGTTTTCTCGATAATCTTCCAATCCTCTTCTCCAAAGAACGGGATTTCGGGGAACCTAGCCGCCAGATTCTGGCGAATGACTTGTCCAGAGAGAAGGTCGGCTGTCGTGACAAAGTCTTTGGCCGAGACCAGCCGAGTTGGCTTAACCTCAAGCAGGCGTTTCCCGGCAACAAGAGCTGCCGCTGTCATCGTTCGAAGTGTCGTCTTGTCTTCCATAAACCCTCCATTCTTTTACTGTTTTTCAAACTCTATGGATATTATCAATGACAACAGGTCACAGACAAATCTTTTCCAATATCTGTTTTGCAAAGTATCACATAGATATAGACAAGTCAATATCGGCAATTGTTTAAAATAGTGTTAATATTGAGTCTACTTATGGCTAAGAAAGTCTTTGTCAGTGGCTGTTTTGATCTGCTTCATAGCGGGCATATTCATTTTCTCAAAAAAACCGCCCAGTACGGCGATCTTTATGTCTCTATTGGTTCTAATCGCAATATCCGCTACCTTAAAGATCGCGAGCCAGCCAATAGTGAGGAAGAACGTCTTACAATTATCAAAGCCATTCGTTATGTCACCGATGCCTTTATCTCTGGTGGTATGGGCCCGCTCGATTTTGCCGAGGACTTGAAGCGAATTCAGCCAGACATCTTCATTGTTAACGAAGATGGTGACACTCCAGAAAAAAAAGAGTTCGTCGAAAGTTTGGGTATTCAATACTTGGCCCTAAAAAGAGAATTGAGCGACGAACCGTTTGTGTCCGACCGGCGAAAATTTGTTAAGATCCCCTATCGTATCGATCTCGCTGGTGGTTGGCTCGATCAACCCTTTGTCTCTAAATATTACCCTGGAGCAGTTATTACCTTCCCAATTTTTGGTTTACCTCATAATCGAAAAAAAGAACCCCTAAGTTTCGATCAGGTAATTGAGTTTAATACTCGTAGTGGCATGGCGACCAGCACACGTAAGACAGCTATTAACCTCTGGGGGCATGAGATTAGTGGCGGGCAGCACCCGCATAAACTGGCTCAAATTCTCTTTGCTCACGAGAATTCTCCCGGCAAAGAAGAGATTTCTGGTTCGCAAGATTCAATTGGTATTGTCATCCCCGGTATTAGTAAATCTCATTATAATGGCGATTATTGGCCGCACCAGATAGAGACCTTGGATGACGATGAGATGATTAACTTCCTCGAAGATCATATTTCTCTTGTCCCTCTCAATCCACGCCGTGAGGGTTATCAGGTGTTAAAGAAAACCGATATTAACGAGGAAAAAGCGCGCGCTCTAAGTGAAGCGGCTGAGAAAGTTTGGCAAGCTATCCAAGAAAAAGATTTAGAAAAACTAGGACAGAATGTGCGCGAGAGTTTTATCTCGCAAGTCGCTATGTTCCCCAGTATGGTTGATGATGACATTAGAAATTTTATTAAAGAGATGCGAACCAAGCATAGTGATAATATTCTTGGTTATAAATTATCTGGCGCCGGTGGTGGTGGTTATCTTATCTGTATCACCAAAGAACCAATCCCCAACTCAATCGGGATCAAAATTATGCGTGAGATAATAAGAGATTAGAAAAATGGAACCCAACGCTTTTACGACCCTTAAAAACTCTTTCTATAATATTCTTGGCTATACCTGGCCAATAATTTTCTCAATTTTTATTACCCCATTTATTGTCTTCGGGCTAGGGGTTAAGGATTATGGTATTTATATTTTTATTAATACCATCTTAAGTTTAATGGGTTTACTCGATTTAGGCCTAGCAACGGCCACTGTTAAACATATCGCGGAGTACCATTCGCGACAGGAAGAAGGCAATCTAAAGAGATTTCTTTATTCAATGAATTCAATATTTCTAATTATTGGGTTAATAGGCTTCTTGCTTTTGTTTACGGCTAATTATTGGGTGGGGTTTTTTTACCTAAATCAAGCTGCTAATTATCCTGACTTACAAATAATTTTTACTTTGGCTGGGGCTATTTTCTTAATTAGTTCGCTAAGTGGCATTTTTACGATTACCCCAAACGCGTTACAGAGATATGACGTAAGTACAAAAATTGGCATAGTCTACACCACAATAACGAGTTTGGGCTTAGTTTTAATCGTTTGGTTTGGTTATAAGTTGCCAGCAATATTTCTCTGGCAATTAGTTTTGGCAATAGCCAACCTCTTTACTAGTTTATATTTTTCCCATAAATTATTACCCGTAGTTAAACTCTCGTTCGTGTGGGATTGGCCAGAAATCATTAAGGCTTATAAATTCGGGTTAATGGTTTTCTTGAGTAATATGTCTGGTTCTTTGCTCACTTATCTTGATCGTTTAATTATCCCGATCTTCCTCGGACCTTCGCAATTAACCTATTACAGTCTGCCGGGAAATATTGCCACCAAAGTTCCTGGTGTTTCTAATAACTTATCAGGAGTCATCTTCCCTATTACCGTTGGCCTAAATAGCACCAATAATCAAGAAAAAATCCAAAAGCTATATCAAAGATCTTTTAGACTCTTACTTATCATCTCCTGCGCAATTTGTTTTTCTATCGTCTTTCTAGCCGATAAAATAATGCTTAATTGGCTCAATGCCGATTTTGCCAAGCAATCGACAAATGTCTTAATTATTTTAGCTCTGACAAACTTACTTTTGGCAATGTCTGGGCCTCTCGCTAATTTTCTTCTAGCCCTAAATCGCCCGAAGTTCTTGGCAATAATCAATGTCCTAATGGCGTTAATTAA
>CAIKBK010000096.1 GCA_903825615.1 Candidatus Vogelbacteria bacterium
GTTATTTCCTCTTGTTGATTTTCAAATTCATTCCAACACCCAAGCGAAATGGTCGCGAGAGTGGTAAATTTAGTCTGGGCTGATTATACTACTGTTTAAGTGACTAGTCAATATCACAAAGACCTCACCCATATTATGAGTGAGGTCTTTGATTAAGAATTAACGAAGCGACAATTAAGCACGCTTAACATTGACAGCGTTCATACCCTTAGGGGAAGCTTCTTCGTCGAAGCTAACAGCATCCCCTTCTCGGAGTTCTTCAAAAGTAACCCCAACAAGAGCATTGCCATGGAAAAAGAGGTCCTTCTCCCTGCCTTCAGCCCCAATGAAGCCAAAATGCTTGTCCGAGATAAGTTTCTTGATAGTACCAGTCATTTAATTGGTTATTTATACTTAATAATATACAAAGAGAGATAAATAAATCGACTTGTTTTAATTAGCAACTTTTGTGCTTATAGTATAGAAGATATCCACCTTAACGTCAACTGTTAATCCTCAAACTGGCGGGGACAAAATCGGCCTCCAATTGCCAGATTTTTATGGCTTCAACTGGGTGGATAAGCATAACAATATTCAAGGTTAGATTGTCGCGAACTTTATACAAGGTAAAAAGCTCGAGGAAGATGACAAGAAATACGGTATGCCACACTCGCAATTTGCTGGCTAAATAAAAACCGAAAGACATCATTAGTATATCCGACACAGAATTAATCACACTATCACCCATATAATCTAAAGATGAGGTTACCTCACGATAACGTCCAATAATAAAAGGTGAATTCTCGACAATTTCCCAAATACCCTCAATTAACACGGCCAGAACCAGGCGCGTCCTAATTGGTAAGCGTCTCGCCGCCAACCAAAGAAAACCGTAGAAAAATAGGCCGTGAATAATGTGAGAAAAAGAGTACCAATCGATAAGATGTTGTGAATTGCCTGAACCATAGATATTCCCGTACCATAAAGAAATATAACCACATTTGCAAATCGGGATTCGTCCCATTAATAACTCGACTAAAGCCACAAGAGAGATTATAAGTATGGTGGCCAGTATATGGATGCGCCAAGGTTTAGAGAAAAATTTTTTCAATATTTTTCTTAGAAACGACTACTTCTTCCCGATAAAAGATCTGGTGGCCAGACCAAAGTAACCGGTTCCCTTACTAAGTCCCAATGGAACAAGAATCTCCGCCGAGTGGGCCTCTTGGAATTTAATCAGAGCCGTGCGCGTCAAAGCTCCGAAGTAAGGAGTCTCACTACCGAGTGATCCAGCACCAGTCTTAGCAACAAGGAAACCACTAGCATTCAAGAACATCTGAAGCACTCTGACATCATCGCCCTGAGAACCGATAGTTAGATTACGAATAAAAGTAAAAGCTTTAATGGCGGTAGAAGTGGCAACAGGAGGAACGGTGACCATACTAATGATTGAGGAGCCACCCCTGGCGGAACTTCCACTAGAAACGGCAACGCTTTTGGTGGCAGCGAAATACGAGGCCTTAGTAGTTTGGAAGGAACAGACTCCGGCAGATACCACACAGGTCCCTGGCGCCACTATACCGCTAGTTTCCCAACCGTTTGTCTGGCTAAGCGAGCGATAGATGGTTAAGGTTTGTCCATTAAGAGCTGTGCCGACATAGATGTTGATAGTAATCGGTGAACTAAAAGTTAAGCCCAAACTAGGAAGACCCCATTCAAAGGCACCCTCAACTACCTGCCCTGAAGCAAAGCCTGATAACCCGCTGATGGCGGTGCCAGCCGCCGTAAGATCACTAGCGTCAAAGGTTCCCCCGCCAGTCTTGGTGATAACGGTACCAACAGGAAGAGCTACTGAGCTAGTGCCAGCCCCTGTCGCCACAGAGATAGTGATAGCCTCATCGACATTTACTTGAGTCGCATCCGTCGGTGTTTCTCCATCAGGAACGGAGAAGCTTCCGCCATTACCGAAGAGATCGCCAATATTACTCGGATCAACCGCTACTGTACTAAGCGTCGTTCTCGCCTCATCGGTATAATAGGGTCGGAATTTAACATTTCCCACAATACTACTACTGGCATTGCCGGCCGGATTATTGACATCACTATAGGGTCCATTTGCTCCACCCCAATAGTTCTCACTAGCATCAAAAATATTGTCCCCGTCTTCATTATTTATCCCCTCATCATCCTTATCATTAGAAATAATATTGTTGTGTGCCGAATTGCCCAAGGCCGAGATGATATGGATTCCTGTCGCCTCCATGGGCACTGTGCCATTATTGATAATAGTATTGCCCGTGATAGATATATCGGATGTACCACCTTCGATCCTAACGCCAGCCAGATCATTTGAATTAATAATATTTGAATCAACACTTATCGCTCCGGCTGACGTGTCCAGATTTGAGCCAAACCGCACGCCATTGCCACTATTGTCATGAATATTATTGTTATTGATGTTGTTATCTCCGGCGCTTTTGTTTAGTACTACTTCAATGCCATTTTCTCCACTGTTATAAATTTCATTAACGGAAATCGTATTGCTGATTGATCCATTAATAAATATGCCGCGGTAATTATCGTAAATTTTATTTTTGGTAATTAAGTTATCTTGCGAGCCAGGAGAAAGAGTGGCTCCATTAGATCCATTACGCAAATCATTATTTTTGATAGTCGTGCTCGTGATGTCGGTAGCGATTCTAACTGCTGGATAACTGGAGCCATTGTTTTCTACAATGAAACCGCGAAAAGTAACACCCGAAGCGGAAATATTCACAGTTCGATTATTGCCAACACTATCGGATATCACCGGAGCGTCAGGACCGGCGCCAATATCATCATCTCCAATATCGCCGAGAAGAGTAAGTTGTTTATTGATATTGATGTTTTCAGAATAAGTTCCGGCTGTGACATTTACTGTCCCCCCTTCAGCAATGATATCTAGCCCGTCTTGGATATTAGCAAAAGCATCATAACCCCAAGTGTGTCCGCCAGCACCATCGGGATCAGAAGTATAATCGTCATCAACATAGACAACGCTTGGTGCGGTAGTAGCAATAATAACACTACTAGTAGCACCTAAACCAAGACCATTTAAAGCTGAGACTCTAAACTCATAAGCAGTTGTTGTCGCTAAAGCAGAAACAGTATAAGTTGCGCTCGAGTCTGGGGTAGATTCAATTATCCAGGGATCGCTTGTTTCAACCAGACGATACTCAACCAGATAATTAGTGATAGGGTCACCGCCGTCAGCTGGCGCTGTCCAGGACAAAGAGATATTAGTTTCCCCAAAACCGGTACTTGCTAAATCAGTTGGAACATCTGGAACAGTGGGAACTTGCGCTTGGGCACTCGAGACCAAAACAGTGCCCGCCATAAGCACAACAATAAAGGCGAACAGAAGCCGTCCACCTAAAACTCTAAAATTTCTTTTCATTTTTTAATTTAATGATAAGTACTAATAATATTAAAAACCGTTTTTATACCAGAATTATAACACAGTGACAAATATAAATATCAATATAATTATCCTCAAATTTAGATTACGCCAAAGGAAAAGATAAAAAGTTGTAAAACAAAAAATTCCCGAGTTTTCAGGCTCGGGAACTAGTCATCATCGTCATCATAAGGATCATAACAGCTATTACACTCAGAGTTACCGCAACCAGTGCAATCGCCACATTGCCCACAATAGGGGCAATGGCCAGAGCAATTCTGGCAATGACCTTCGTTACAACGCTCCGGGTCGAGGGCATTGTTGTACTGGCCACCTTGAGCACAGTCCCAACAAATATCATGTCCCTCGTCTTCGGCTTCTTGGAGGTAGTCGAGCCATTCTTGGTGCCGTTCTTCAGCTTCTTCCTGGCGAGCTTCCTCCTCAGCCAAACGTTCTTCTTCTTGCTGTCGCGCGTATTCTAAACGGCGCAGCTCCTCTCTTCTGATGACTTGTTCCCGGTGGTATCGTCCAACAGATCTTAAGACTCTGTAGGAACCGTAGCCAACTAGGGCAATCAAACCCAAAGCTAGCAGAAGACGAACAAGAGAGTTATCATCATCAGACATTTTGGACCTCCTTTCAAGGCAAACAAAGACCAACATTGGTCAAAAACCTCTACTTTAATTAGATTCCTATCAGTAAATTTTGTCAACAAATTTATGTATTGGAAATAATTCTCAAGAGCTTGGGCAGTGGAAGA
>CAIKBK010000097.1 GCA_903825615.1 Candidatus Vogelbacteria bacterium
ATTCATAAAATAATTAATAACCTAAGTAATAATTGATATGATTATAACACCCTTCACAATTTAGCAAAGTTTTGTTATATTATCAAACATCGGGGCCATTAGCTCACTTGGTAGAGCGCTTCCATGGCATGGAAGAGGTAAGCGGTTCGATCCCGCTATGGTCCACTAGCAATCAAGGGCCCTTAGCTCATCTGGTAGAGCGCCTGCTTTGCAAGCAGGAGGCAAGCGGTCCGAGTCCGCTAGGGTCCACCAAATATTTCTAAATAATAATTCCTAAAATCTTTCTTATAACAAAACAGCCACCGTATGTGCAAAACTACACACATACGACGGCTTTGCTCCTCAAGGGAGTGTACCTCTTAGTTCAGTTGCCGATTGGCACCAGGAATTTGTTGACCCCCAGCTTCTCAGCCAAGGCGTCTGCTCCGCCAGTGCCTATTCCCGACTGGATGCGATGATCCATACTGACTTGGAAGCACAGCGCGTTCATATCGCTTTCGGCTTTCTCCGCGAGACTGGTGATTTGTGTGGAGAAGACGACGCTGCAACCGGAGTTTGCCAGCGTGGACAGAATTCTCTCACCGAGGATGAGACCAGACGACTCCTGTGTGCCAGTGCCGACCTCGTCCAAGAAGACGACAATTCCGTTCTCCGAGGACTTCTGGACCGCTTCAAGCACTCTCCCGGTCTTCTTGAGCATAAGCTCGAGGGTAGAACCCTCTCCTCTCTCCAGAAAGACCATGCCAAGTGTGCTCTTAACGTTTAGCGCCATGTTCTGGCAGAACCACGGGAGGCCAGACTGAATGATCCAGATGGCGTCGAGAATGGCCTCTTCGATGGCGGTTTTTCCGCCAGCGTTCTGGCCAGTCAGTCCAATCATCCGGCCATTGAGTGGAGCCAGCGCGGTGATCGGTACCAGACCAGCCGATGTGATCTTCTCGTCCTCCACACCTCTTCCGATAAGGTGAACCGGAAAAAGCTCATTGAAGGAAACCACGTGCTCGGAGTGTTGCAGGATCGTTGGGAACTGAAGTGGCAATTTCCACTCCCGCGACTTCTTCATCAGGCACTCGACAGCTTCCGCGATCTCTTTGAGTTCCGCGATCCTTGAGGCCACGAAGGCTCGGTATTGTTCGGTGTACTGGCACCGGTCCGCGAACTGCCAAGTTTGCCGTAAGCCTTCGACCGAACTCCACCCGAACCGTTGCCGGATCGCGTCGTAGTTTTCGTTGACGGCGATACCTTCACCCAAGAGTTCAGGGAATTTATCCCACAGAAAACTCAGGAATCCAAGGGAAAACGTCGTCTGGCGCTCTCTTCGGGCAGTGGTCTCGGCCAACCCCTTGTTCTGGGCGACGATTTTGCGCAACTCGGCTTTCGAGTAGCCCAGATAGTCTGAACCGATGACCGGCGACGAAGAACGCAGTTCCTTTTCGCGTTTCGCCATCTCCTCCTTGCTTTCTCCAGAATATTGGGGCGATCTTAGTCTCGACTGGAAGTCGACGACTCGGACCACCAGTTTGTTTTCCTGATAGCGGAAATAGAGGTTGACTTCGGCCATATCGAGCGAGTCGAGGGCATTTTTCAAACCAGAGGTGAAGGTGTTCTTGGCAAAGTCCACCAGCGCCTCGGTCAACTCCTTGGGCATTTTGGTGATCAACAGGTCGTGGTAGCGATTTTGTTCGCGCCAGTGATCAATCGGTTTGAGCAGGAATTCTGCGAGAAGGTTGATTCCCAACCCGCGCACAATTCCCTTCTTCAGCCAGTTGGGCCGATGCACCGCGCCACACATTCCGGCGAGGTGATACGAAGCCTTCTGGTACCCGAATACCCTTGAGTCCACGACCTCCCACGCATCCTTTCCGTGGTAGCTATCTTTATAGTACCCGTTGAAACTGAGGCGAATCGTGCCATGGAAGAACGTCCCGCGTTCAAGCTCAACGCCCATTTCCTTGGCCAGGGTACCTTCCATAGCCTCGACCCTTGCGATGGTCTCCGTCAAGAACTGGCGGAAATCCGCAATTTCTGTGGGAAGGACACCATCGCCAAAAAGGCCGATGAGTTCATGCATCTTCCCGTGGAACCAGTTGTGGCCGGTTTTGGGGTCAACCCAAAGGTCGTTGAGGAATTCCTGCCCGCTTGCCGAGAACCGTGCATGGCTTGCGACGGCCTCGGTGTTGCAAGAAAGGAAGTTCCTAAACCTCGGGTTCTCCATGAGGAACTTCGCCGTCCTTTGCCGGCGGAGAACCTCTTCTCGGTCTCGTGTTCCGAACGAGTTGAGAAAACTCTTGCTCAGTCGGTCGAGCCCGAGTTTCTCCACAAGCTCAGTCTGCTTGAAGTCGCCGGGGTTAACCAACGAAATCAAAGGTGCCTTCTTGTCCCAGAAGCGAATCTTTGGGAATTCCGTCCCAATCGGTTTGGTTGCCGTTTTCATGTGCCGTCTCTCCTTCTCTGTTTTTCTGTCGAAAAACCTGTGGTTGAATTTCACGAATCTATCTGACAACTAACTGTTAAATCAACGAACTATACTAACCGAGTCAAAAGACTCGGTAATTTCCATGCTAATACTGTCTAATTTTTGCAATAATGTCAAGAGTACGTAATGGTTCAATTTTATCATCTCTCAATTGCCACCACCCCTTCAATTCTGTTACAATTAGATTTCAATTAACCAAGTTCTGGTCCACTGGTAAGCAGGTAGATATAGTATTATAATTACACTTAAATTATTAATTAACGTCTAAATTTTATGAAAACTATTGTTATTTCAAAAAAGAAGCTGGTAATTATCGTTATTGTTATTGCTGTTTTGATATTCTTAGGGGCAGTTGTCCTATCCTCGCTTTCTTCGGCGAGAAACAAAATGGGGTTTGGGTCTAGTTCTGAGACCGCCATTCAGGCACCAAATATTGCCACCGATGATTATTCGGCCACCACAATGATGGAGTCTCCTCCATATTACGACGGCGGGCAACCAAATATTACTGACACTCGTGAGTTTTTGAAGACCAACTATTCCTCCACGATTAAAACTCGTAACGTTGCTGATATGACTAGAGATGTCAAAAATGCGATTGCGGGAGCCGACGGTCGGATCGATAATTTCTACAGCTCCGAAAAAAGCAGCCGAATAAGTTTTGTTGTGGCCAAAAGTAAGTTTGAAGCTTTCAGGTCGGAGATAGAGAGCCTGACTTATGCAAAATTATATACCGAGAGTGTTTCGTCCCAGAACTTGCTTAGTCAAAAACAACAAATTGAGGAGCAAACCTCAAACGTTCTGAGCTCCTTGGCCAATTTACAAAAACAAAAAGAGGATCTCGGTCTTCGTCATACTCAAAGTGTTGGTGTGATAAACAGAGAAATTGCTCGAATTCAAGCCGAATTGGTTGATGTTCGGTTAAATATCTCTAACGAGACAGACGCTTCGGTGATTGCCTTATTGAGAAATCAAGAGAGCTCTTTGCTCGGACAAGAAACCGTTCAAAGACAAAAATTAAACACAGAAAATAGTAATTATTCCGCTCAGAGCAAGAATCTCCAAAACTTAATTGCCAACGAGAATAATAATTTAACCAATGTCGGTAAACGAGACACTCAGTTTACGGATAATATTGAGACCGTAACCGGGAGCATCTCTATCAATTGGGTAAGTTTGTGGCAATTGGCCAAGATTTACTCTCCAATTTCGCCAATTATTGTTATTATAATTTTGGTCATAATCGCTTGGATTCTCCTCCGTCGCCAGGGTTATCTCCCTAAAATTATCTTACAGTAATTATGCTGAAGGAATTCTTTATCAAAAAGATGCTCAAGAGCAAAGGAGTGTCGGCTGAGCAAATTGACCCTTTATTGGAAATTATCAAGAAGAATCCGGCGCTCTTCCAAAAAATTGCGGCTGAAGTTCAAGAGAAATTGAAAAAAGGCGGTGACCAAACGCAGGTTACTATGGCCGTGATGCAGAAGTATCAGTCTGAACTCCGTCAGATTTTTCCCAAGTAAAACATGAAAAAAATTCTCCTCGACGTCAAACCTTTCCAAGAAACGCTCCACGCTGGGATGTGTGGGCCGGCTTCTTTGAAGATTGTGCTGGGTTATTATGGCGTTGATAAAAGTGAAGCCGAGCTTGCTCAATTAACTGATTGGGACCCAAATTTAGGCGTCAGCAATGAAAATATCGCCAAGGCGGCTCAGTCGCTCGGCTTTACAGTGGAAATAAAAAATGAAAGTAGTTTTGCTGATATAGAAAAATGGCTAATCAAAGGGGTACCTCTTGTTGTAGATTGGTTTACCCGAGGGCGACCAGATTATGATGATTCGGAGGTGGCTGAAGGGCACTCCTCGGTGGTTATTGGTCTAGATGATGATTATGTTTATCTGCAAGATCCCGAAATTGGCGGCCTACGCAAAATTACTCGCGCTAATTTCCTAAAAGTTTGGTTTGATTTTCTCGGTGAACAGATCAAAGCCGATGAATTGGTTATTCGTCAGACTCTGGCGATATATAAATAAAAAACTGTCATGCCTTCCCTTGCTATCGGTATTGTTGGTCTGCCAAACGTCGGGAAATCGACGCTGTTTAATGCCCTTACACAAAAAGGGGTGCCAGCCGAGAATTACCCTTTCTGCACCATTGATCCAGCCGTGGGGATTGTGGCCGTGCCCGACGAGCGAGTTGAGATTCTCACCAATTTTTCTAAATCAGCTAAGAAGATACCGGCCGCGATTGAGTTTGTTGATATTGCGGGTTTGGTTAAGGGCGCCTCGGCTGGTGAGGGTTTGGGTAATCAATTTCTCTCGCATATTCGCGAAGTAGACGCTATTGCTGAGGTGGTGCGGATTTATGAGGATTCTAACATTACCCACGTCTCAAATAAGATAGACCCGATAGATGATATCGAAACTATTAATCTGGAATTAATTTTGGCTGATGAACAGATGGTGAGTAAAAGAGTTGCTAATTTAGCCCATGATGTTAAGCGGGGTCACAAACCAGCGATTGCTGAGAGTGCTGTTTTAGAAAAGATAGAAGAAGTTTTGAAAAAAGGCCAGATGGCGAGCACTGTTATTCTTGAAGACGAAGAGGCGAAGATTTTGAAGGGTCTGCATTTATTGTCGGCCAAGCCTATTTTATATGTCTTAAATAAGAAAGCTGGAGCCAAAATGGCCGACGTGGACAGAGTTATAGAGTATATTAAAAAAGTTACTGTGCCCTCCGAAGCCTTTGGCGTAGGAGGGGGTGCGAATTACGTTATTGTTGATGCCAAGATCGAAGGGGAGTTGTCTGAATTAGAAACAGGGGACAAAGAAGTCTTCAAAAAGGAGTTGGGTGTCGAAGACGACGGTATCAATGATTTGATCAAAGAGAGCTATAAGATGCTTGGACTGATTACTTTTCTCACTACGGGCGAAGATGAGACCCGCGCTTGGACGATAAAAAAAGATTCGACTGCGCCGGTGGCCGGTACCGCTATCCATACCGACTTCTACGATAAGTTTATCAAGGCTGAAGTCATCAATTGGCAAGACTTAGTCAAGGCTGGTTCTTACGGCAAGGCTCGAGAGCTTGGCCTTGTTCGCACTGAAGGTAAGGAGTATATTGTCAAAGATGGTGATGTTATTGAATTTAAAATATAAATAAAAAGTGACCGAACAGATTGAACAATTTTTGAGAGAAACAATAATCCCCGACCTTGAGAAAGGCCGGCCGAATTTTGATGCGCCTCATACTTTAGAAGTGGTTAATTGGATCAAGAAGATTATGCAGGGGCACCCAGAGCTTAATTTAGACCAAGATGTCCTAATTATTGCCACCTATGCCCATGATTGGGGTTATTCCGGATTATTTGGAGACAAGAAAAATTTAAGTTCAACCGATGTTATTAGCGCCAAGCCTCGGCACATGGAGATTGGGTCACAGAAGATTGAGGAGTTATTGGAGAACAACATTTTCTCTTTTTTAACAGAAAATCAGAAGAAAAGGATTATCCATTTGGTAGCTGTACACGACAAAGTGCCAGAATTAAAAGATACTGACGAACTTGTCCTTGCCGAGGCCGATATTTTGAGTGGGTTGGATGTTGAGAATGTTAAACCAACTTTTGATCCTGAGTCAAACAGAAAATTTATGGAATCGGTTGCCCGAAGAAGAATTCCCCGTTTTGTGACTGATTTTAGCAAAAAGGAAGTTGAAAGATTGTTTAGGGCGAGAACGGCTTATTATGAGAAGGCCTTAGATAAAAATTAAAATGTCGAAGATTAAATTAGTAATTTTTGATGTTGACGGAGTCGTCTTAGATTCTTTCTCTGGTGTTGTGGCCGCTACTAATAAAACCCTCAAGCAATTTGGCGGAAGAGAAATAAGTGAAGAAGAATTTCGAGCTACCCAAATTGGCTCTTATGAGCAATTTATGTTCTCTCGAGGTATTTCGGAAACGGTTAATTGGCAAGAAGTGTCTGACGTTTTGGATGGCCATTTAAATGAGCCGGCTATGTATACCGAGAGAGCTGGCGTGAGGAATGTTTTTGATTTTCTTAAAGATAAGAATATTGCGATTTATCTGGTTAGTGCTGTCAATAAAGA
>CAIKBK010000098.1 GCA_903825615.1 Candidatus Vogelbacteria bacterium
CCTAATTTGATTATAGCAGAAAAAACTAACTGTCAAAATTAAAACTTAGCCCTAAAAAAGTCCTCGGATCTCCTCGTGTATCTCGGCCAGACATTTTTTATGCCTAAGTTTTAATTTCTCCTACTCATCAACACCGAAGCGTTTATATTCACAAACAGCAGAAGTTTTACCAAACCAGTATTCAATCTCATGGAGCGCTTCTTCTGGTGTCTCAGAGGCATGGACAAGATTCATCACGGCCCGCTTTTCCTTATTAGCGAGAACTGGTGAATCAATCGAGAAGTCGCCACGAACAGTACCCATCTCAGCGGTCGCCGGCATAGTCGGACCAACAATCTTGCGCACCACATCCACCGCATGAATACCCTGAATAATCATCTTTACTAAGGGGGCTGAGGTCATATAATCGAGGAGCCAGCCACGCACCTTCTTCCCTATCTCCATCTCATCACTGGTGCCAACCTCCGTCATTGGGTCAAAACCATATTTGTTATAAGTATTCAAAGTTTTACTGCCAAGGCGCTTAACCCAGGCTTCATCCTTAGGATAATGGCTATCAATTTGGTCATAGGTAGGTTTAAACATCTCTAAAGCCACAATCTTAAGATCACGTTGCTCAATACGTTTGATAATCTCACCAATTAAGCCCTTGCGAACACCGTCCGGCTTAACCATTAAATATGTTCTTTCTTCTTTTGGGTGCATAAAATTTATTCTATTAATTTATAATTCTGTAATAATCTCCGCGCCGGTCTCGGTAATGACAATGGTTTTCTCGGCGTGTGTGGCTAATTTACCATCGCGAGTGACAAAAGTAAAACCATCATCAGCCACCTTTATCTCCCCCGAGCCACTCGTTACCATCGGTTCAATCGCGATCACCAAACCAGGCACCAGCTCTGGACCCGTCCCCGCTTTGCCATAATTTGGAACAAAAGGATCTTCATGAGGCGCATAACCCACACCATGGCCAGCCAGCTCTTTAACCACTTTGAAGCCGGCGCCTTTAATTGTCTGCTCAATGGCGTTGCTAATATCACCGACATGCTTGCCCGGTACCGCCACCCAGATACCAGCTTCAAGCGCCTCTTCGGCTACTTTGATCATCTTCTCAGCTTCTTGAGAAATCTTACCAACCGGTACGGTTATGGCCATATCGGTATACAGCCCGTCATGAATTAAGCCCAAGTCCAGACCGACGACATCCCCTTCTTTAAGCTCCTTGTTCTTAGGGATACCATGCACTACCTCTTCATTAATAGAGACACAAAGAGCTGCCGGATAAGGCTTGGGTGCACCTTGTGGAGTATAATCCAGAAAAGCCGCATCATCGCTCTCTTCTTTAATTAATTTGCGCGCTAAGTCTTCCAACTCACTAGTTTTAACTCCGGGAGCGACTCTTTCCTTAACCGCTTCTAAAATAAAAGCTAAGCGTCGCCCGCCTTCCTTTAAGATAGCGATTTCTTCTGCTGTTTTTAATTTAATCATAAGACAAGTAGGGCCACTAGATCGTCGTGAATTTTATCGCGTGTTTGTTCGCCGTCAACCTCTAGAAAACGATATTTGGGGTTATTGCGATAGTACTCCACCGCCGGCAAAACGTCGCGGTCAAACCAATCCAGACGACGATCAATATCTTCTGATTGATCATCAGGACGACCACGTTCAAGTAAGCGACGTTTCGATTCTTCGCGAGAAACATCAACATAGACAACAACTGGTTTTTCGCGATTGTAAAATTTCAACAATAAATCAAGGGCTTGGGCCTCAAGCAACGATCGAGGACAACCATCGCAAAAAATATGCTCGACACCAGTAAATTTATCGAAGAGAAGACTAGACCAAGTCCAAATGGCAAAATTATCAGGCAAACGATCACCATGATCCATTGCCACCTTAAGCATTTGTGCGGTATAACCACTCATCTCAGCAATCTCGCGGAAACGCGCTCCGGTCTCAACTCGCAACCAAGGATGCTCGGTGCTAATCACCCCTTTCTCGGTCAAGTGTTCAGCTAATTTTTCGACTTGAGTCCCTTTCCCACACCCCGAACGCCCAATAAAAATATAAGTGTGCAAATTTGCACCGTCTTGATTATTTTCCATATCACAATTCTAGCTTAAATTTCCCCCAAAAGCAAAATCGCCCCTTAAGAGACGATTCTGCTTTAATTACTCTTTATTTTGACTTCATTAAGTTGGTAAGAACAACTATTAGCAAAAGAACTGTCGGAAGAAAAGTTATTCGGGGCAAAATGCCAAATAAAGTAAAGAATGAGAGAATAACGGAAAGAGTATAAGCGTGAAGGCCAATCTGATATGACTTGGCATAACCCTTTGATACTTTGAGCATTTTGGCAACTAGCCACACCAATAAAGTGGCAAAAATCAGATAAAATAGACTGCCGAAGAATTTAAAAAGGGTAAGGAAAATGAGGATAAGAGGAACGATAAGAAAAACACCATATCTTAAGATTGGTTGAAGTTTCTGGACAAATAAGTCCACTTTGGCTTTATCGACAACGAAAGAAATCGAGGAGTTTAATCTCTGAATTTTTATCTGGTTATTGCTGTCTCTGGTGGCAACATAGTCTTTGCCCAGCCAAGCAATTGTTTGATAATCTTCAAATTGTTTTAAGTCAAAAGCGGTTTTGGTATCAATCACTAATAGATTCTTAACTACCTCTTTAGACGGCTTTCCTTCGTCAATAGTCATTGGGATAAAGTACGGCTCGACAGCATTGGTCGAAACCAAACCTTTGTCTATCTTAACCTCAAGATCAGCTGGATATGACTTAGTAATAGAGCCTAGATTAGAAGTAATAAACCCGCTGAATTTAGGCAAAATAAAAAACGAACCAAAAATAGAAAAGATTAGGGCTAATAGGAAAACGAGCTTGAAGAAATACCACAGGGATGACTTAAGAGAGCGATTATTAATTTGCTTATAATAAGCTGGGTCATAGATACTGCTTAAAATTTCTTTTAAAGTTTTCATATACTCTAATTTTAGTCTAAATTACCCCCAAAAGCAAAAAATTTGACACTATATCTGATTATGTGCTAGAAATAAAGACAGAAAGGAAAGGAGGTGAAGCCAATATGGCAAATTCACGAAAGTTAAAGTTGGGAGTCAGACTCCAGTGCCCAAAGTGCAGGAAATGGCTGAGCATCGGAGACTTCAATGTAGGCGAACCTATGGGCGGAATACCCCCACACAAAGGCTGTCTCCTCTCTGGATACAGCAACAGAATGCGCTTCCGGTTTGTGATCAGAACAGAAAACGTGGCGAAACGAGTCGCCAGACTTCTGAAGAAAGCGGATGATCAGCAAGCGGACTACTCTTTGGTAAATCGGAAGCTTTCTCTGGCCCTGATCGACTACCTCCTCAAGAACGTGAAATGAAAGACCCGCCACAACAGGCCCCCTGTTGTCATGAGGCGGGTTTGTTGTTTCTACATACGTTCTACATACGTCGGTCATATGTAAATATACATATGTAAATACAATCAAGCGAGGTTGTTCCGTCTCTTTCAGTTAGCGAGAGTTGCTGTTTAGAAAAGCCTTACGTAACTGTTGCCGGCAGGTTTTCCGCCTTTTGGTCGTAGACCATGTCTCACCAGAGACGAAGGCGGAACGGCAACGTGAAGTAGAGAAAAATCCCCGGCTAGGGGGATTTTTCGAGGTTTTATAAACAATAACTCGAGCGATTAATATTCCCGCATCGAGATCTGGGCGTTAATTTGTTTGACGAATTCGATGGCCACCGAGACAACGATCAAAAGGCTGGTACCACCAATAGCCAGTGAGGCAATGCCGGTCACCGACTTCAAGATAATAGGCAACAAGGCCACAACACCCAAGAAGGTCGCACCAATCAAAGTTAAACGGGTAAGAATATTGCCGATATAGAGGGCTGTCGAATGGCCGGGGCGTACCCCGGGAATAAAGGCCCCATTTTTCTGCAAATTCTCAGAAATAGCGACTGGATCGAAGGTGACAGCTGAATAAAAGTAAGTGAAAACTACGACCAAGAAGAAATAGAGGATGCCATAAGCCCAAGAACTATTAAGAAAGCCGATAATGGCGCCAGCTACCACCTTAACCGAATCGACACCAGAGGTCATTAAGAAATTGGCAATCATCTGTGGGAAAAGAATGATGGAAATAGCAAAGATAATTGGCATGACACCGGCATTATTAACGCGAATAGGAAGATAAGTCGAAGTACCGCCATAGACCTTCATCCCCCGCACCCGCTTGGCATAAGTAATAGGAATCGGTCGTTCGGCCTCAGTAATAAAGACGATTGCACCAAGAATAATAACCGCTACCACGGCAAAGCCAAGATACATTGGGACACTCGACACATCGCCAGTTGCCCAAACCTGAGACAAAGTTGACGGCAAGCGAGAAACAATACCAGCAAAGATAAGCAAAGACACACCATTACCAACGCCGTACTCGGTAATCAACTCACCAATCCACATCAAGAGCATGGAGCCGGCCGTGACAACAACAATATTAAGCACCCGATCAAAATAAGTTAGATTCATTAAAATCCCTTGTCGCTCCAAAAGAGTTAACAAAGACAAACCTTGCACCACACAAAGCGGGACAGTGAGGTAACGAGAATACTGGGCAATCTTGCGTCGGCCAGCCGCACCATCTTCGTGATACATTTGCTTAAGAGACGGGAAAACAAGAGTAAGGAGTTGGAAAATAATCGAAGCGGTAATAAAAGGCCCCACGCCCAACATCATGATCGAGAGATTAGATAAACCGCCACCCGAGAAAATATTAAGTAAACCAAAGAATTGGTTGTTGGATAAGAAACGCTCAAGAGCCAGAACATTAACGCCCGGGATAGGAACAGAAGCGCCAAGACGGAAGAGGAAGAGAGCAGCTAAAACAAACAAAATCCGATTACGCAGACCGCGATCTTCAAATATCAGTCTTAGTTTGTTTAAAAAAATGTCAATCATGTTTTATTTAGCCGAAGGAGCTGGAGCGATAGTGCCACCGGCTTTTTCAATCTTCGCCTTGGCACTCTCAGAAATCAAACAGTTCTCAAATTTAAGAGCTTTGGTCAGCGTACCAGTGGCCAGAATCTTAACCTCGGGCATCTTGCCACTTTTTTTATTGACAAGCTTCTTGGCAATTAAAGTTGTTGGATTGACCGACTCGCCCACCTCGTAGGCCTTATTCAAAACATGAAGATTAACTACCATCGGCTTAACTCCATAACCCTTAAAGCGATAGCCACGCAACTTAGGCAACTTCTTAATGATATCACGCATCTCGGGACGACGTTTGTTACCGGCGCGAGCATTCTGCCCCTTGGTTCCGCGACCAGAGGTTGTACCACGCTTACCACCACGGCCAATTTGTCGTGAAGAACGATTCGTCTTATTCTTTTTTAGGTTATGTAATTGCATATGGTTATTTATGGTGAGCTTGTCGAACTATTTATTATCCCCGTCTTTCTTAACCTTAGTCTTAAGTGTTGAGAGAGCCAGAATAGCAGCGCGAGCGATATTCAATTTATCCTTACTGCGCGAAACAATCTTGGCATTAACATCATGAAGACCGGCAATTGAGAGAACAACGCGCACCGCACTCCCTGCCACTAACCCGCGACCGGGAGCGGGGCGCAAAGCCACACGAGCTGATTTAAATTTAGCCGAGACCTGATGAGGAATAGACTTCTTGTCGGTCATCGGGACGCGGATCATTGCTTTCTTGGCTTTATTGAGAGCCTTCTCGACAGCCAGAGCCGTATCACCGGCCTTACCCACACCGACACCAACACGACCATTTTTATCACCGGCCACCAGCGCGACGGAGAAACTAAAACGACGGCCACCAGAAACCACACGAGCCACACGACGAACATTAATAGTCTTTTGATCAAACTCGGGTTTTGGTCGTTCGAAACTGGAGCGCCCACCACGGTTCCC
>CAIKBK010000099.1 GCA_903825615.1 Candidatus Vogelbacteria bacterium
CGAAGCTTATGATATTGCCCATTTAAGCGGGAAAAAGACGGTGGGGGCAATGACCGTCTGGCAAAATGGTGAATTAGACAAGAGTGAATATAAAAAATTTGAATTGAGAGGGGACAAAGCTCTTCAGGCAGATGATCCGGCGAATTTGCGAGAAATTTTAGAGCGTCGCTTTAACCACCCAGAGTGGCCGTGGCCCGATATTATCGTCGTCGATGGCAATCAGGTTCAGGTCAGGGTGGCACAAGAGGTATTGGCAACCCGAGGACTCTCCTTTGAGCAACCTCTCAAGGAAAGTCCTCGGGTCTTGGGCGTGGTTAAAGATGATAAACATAAAGCCGGCCGGATTATTGGCGATCAACAAATTGTTCACGATTATTATCGGGCCATTATCGAGGTTAATGCCGAAGCTCACCGCTTCGCGTTAAGTTATCACCGTAAAAAGATGCGTCAGCTAGCCTAATTGTGGTAAAATATAGGCACCATGTCGTGGCTATCTTTTGCCTTCATTACTGAACCGGGCTTCTGGATTTTCTTTGTGATTTTTTTTGCTGGGGCTTTTTGTCTTGGCCATTATTGGCAAGGACGAGAGAGTCGGGTAAAATTGCTGATTGAAGAGTCAAATCTTAAGGTTAATCAGATTATTGAGCTTGAGAAAGTGAATCAAGAGCTAGAGAAAAAAAATCGAGAACTATATGCCAAGGAATTGGAGTTGACACTTGCTAATACTCATTTGCAATCGCTTGAGCAAGCCAAATCTAAATTTATTACGGTTACTACTCATCAACTAAGAACTCCTTTGTCGGCGATAAAATGGACGCTGGATATGGCCACTAAAGGGGAACTTGGCGTTGTTGACGAAGAGCAAAAGAAGTTTTTAGGCAAAGGTTTAGAGAGCGCTAACCGCGTTATTTCAATAGTTAATGATCTACTTAGGGCTGATTCTATTGATATGGTGCGTGAAGAGTATAATTTTAAACCAGCTGACGTTGTGAAGCTACTCGACGATGTCTTTTTTGAGTTTGCTAATCAAGCTTCAGTTAAAAAAATTAGTTTAAATATTGAGAAGCCTGAAGGCATTGTCCCTTATGCCGATATTGATGTGGATAAAATTCGTATGGTCTTAGAGAATTTTATCGATAATGCTATAAAATATACCCCTCCAGGTGGTAATGTCACCGTGCGTCTATCGAATGCCCGGGTTAATAATGTCGAGGGGGCGCTAGAGATTTCGGTGACCGACTCCGGTATTGGTATCCCACCAGACGAGATAAATAAAGTTTTCCAAAAGTTCTTCCGAGCCGCTAATGCCATAAAAAATGAGCCTGATGGCTCTGGTTTAGGTCTGTTTATTGCTCATGACATTATCGACAAACACAAGGGAACCATCTGGTTTAGTACCGAACCCAATAAAGGCACCACTTTTTCTTTCACTTTACCTTTGCACCAGAAAAAAGTATAATCTACCCTATGGAGTATGATACCTAAGTATCATAAAATTTTAAATAATTTTTA
>CAIKBK010000100.1 GCA_903825615.1 Candidatus Vogelbacteria bacterium
ATTTGACACAACAAAGATTAAAGAGACTCTAAAAAAAATAAGAAGAAAAATATTAACTGATGTCGGAAATAATAATGGCAGTGAACGAAATAGGTGGATATTAGAAACCCTCGACAAGATTCCTGCTGGTAAAAAAATCCTGGATGCTGGAGCTGGAGAATGTCAGTTCAGGCCGGCTTGCAGTCATCTTGTATATACATCTCAAGATTTTGGGCAATATGACGGGGTCGGAGATAAAGCAGGGATACAGACGGAAAAGTGGGATAATTCAAAATTAGATATTGTTAGTGATATAACAAAAATTCCAGTCCCAGATAACTCCTATGATGTTATCTTGTGCGTCGAGGTATTTGAACATATACCAGATCCAATTTCGGCAATTAAGGAATTCTCCCGCATTCTAAAACCGGAAGGGAAACTCATACTGACCGCTCCATTTTGTTCAATGACACATTTTTCTCCTTACCATTTTTATTCTGGATTCAATAAATATTTTTACCAGACAAATCTTGGAGATAATGGGTTCGAGATTAACGAGCTACGATCAAATGGAAGTTTCTTTGACTTTGTCGCTCAAGATATAAAAACCCTTCTCTTAATAACAAAAAAATATACCGGGGAAAAACCTGGGTTTTATCAAAAATTTTTAATACTATTAACATTAAGGATGCTAGACAAGTATAGAAAATTAGATAAGAATTCAAAGGAATTACTTTGTTTTGGATACCAAATAATTGCGACAAAAAAGAAATAATTCTATCTCAATATGAATAATATTAGCTTCATCATCCCTGCCTACAATTCTGAAAAGACACTGGCCGAGAGTGTCAACTCTATTTTTAATGGTAATTTTTTAGATGGTGATGAAGTTATTATCGTCAACGACGGCTCAACCGACAACACTTTAGAAATAGCTAAAGGGCTTGCAGAAAAATACTCCCCAAAAATAAAAATCATCGACAATATAGAAAACAAGGGTTGCCCCGCCTCTAGAAATATCGGTATCTCTCAAGCTAAAAATGATTTAATATTTAACCTAGATTCTGACAATATACTTATCCCCGGTAATATTGCCAAAATTAAAGAGGCCATTATTCGCGAACAAGCCGATATTGCAGCTTTTGGTGAATATCATTATTTTAAAGACGATTCAAAGGAGGTAACTCACAAATGGCTCTGTAAGACGGGTGTCTTAACCTTAGCAGATTTTTTCTCAGGAATGACCAACCCTGGACCAGGAGGCAACTTCCTTTACAAAAAGGAAACTTGGAATAGGATCGGCAAATATTGGGAGTACGGGAAAGGTCTGCATGAAGCTTGGGGATTCAGCTTTAAAATGCTTGTTAACGGCGCGAAATTTATAGTAGTCCCTAAAACAGCTTACCTGCATAGATACTCCCATGAATCACTTTTTGTCAGAGAAAATAAAAAACAAAATGAAGGCGTAATAATAACAAATAAAATGATAGGGCCATTTTTGAGATTTTTCTCTGAAGAAACTTTGAATTATATAAAGAAAGAACCGAATTGGTACGAAAGATTAAATTATAGGCCTTTAAAATTAAAAGATGGTTCTATCGGGATAAATGGTAAGGTTGTTTTTACTAATAAGCTAAAGAATTATTTTGAGCCTATCAAAGAGTTGGTCAAAAAATATCTATGCTAAAAAAAATAATCAAAAAATCTATTCGCCTGATTCTTTCGCCTTTTGTTTTAAAAGATTATTTTGCTTTTATAAAAAATAAAAGCGAGAGATTCTCGGTTAAGATCAGAGATTTTTACCCTCAGATTAAAGACCGCACAATTAACACCGGTTTTGACCGGCACTATGTCTATCATGTGGCCTGGGCAATTAGAAAAGTTTTAGAGATAAAGCCCGAGTTCCATACAGATATCTCCTCGAGCCTCTACTTCGGCTCCACCTTATCGGCCTCGCTACCGGTAAAGTTCTATGATTATCGACCGGCCAAATTAGAGCTAAGCAATCTCGAGAGCTACTCGGTCGACCTAACCAAACTCCCCTTCCCTGACGGGAGCATCAAATCACTTTCCTGCCTGCACACGGTTGAGCACATTGGCCTTGGCCGTTATGGCGATCCAATAGACCCCAATGGCGATCTTAGGGCGATAGAGGAACTCAAACGGGTCCTCACCCCCGGTGGTTCCCTCCTCTTTGTCGTCCCTATCGGCCAGCCCAAAATTGAATTTAACGCTCACCGCATATATTCTTATCAAATGATTATGGATCTTTTTTCTGATCTAAAGCTTCAGGAGTTTTATTTTATCCCCGAACAAGCTGGCCAACCTATTTACAACGCCAGCAAAGAAAGAGTCGACCAAGAAAATTATGCTTGCGGTTGTTTCTGGTTTATTAAATAAATATTTATTGAAATATGATCGTCGTTAATATAAAAGGCGGCCTAGGTAATCAATTCTTCCAATACGCACTTGGTCGCAGTCTTTCTATTGTCCACAAGAAAGAATTAAAACTTGAAGCCTTTTCTTATGAAGGGAATGTGGCTGATCCGCAAAAAGGGATCCGGACCTTCGGTTTGTCCAATTTTAATATCAAAGCCCAGATCGCCACCAAAGAAGATCTCCTGCCATTCAAAAACTACTTCCGCATAGACAAAATTGGCAAGTTTTATAAATTAATTAATCTATTAAAGCCCCTGCCATACTATAAGAAAAAATATCTGGTTGAGCCCAAAAGATTATGGTGGCACTTCGACAAAAATATCTTGGAAGCACCCATTGCTGACCCCGTTTATATCAAAGGCTTCTGGCAGACAGAAAAATATTTTATTGAAATTGAGAAAGAAATAAGACAAGAATTAATGGTCAAAACGCCACCAGACGAAATTAATAGTAAGTTTCTAAGAGAGATAGACGAGAGCAATTCGGTGGCTATTCATATTAGGCACGGCGACAATTCTAACGCTGTCGCAGCTCAACACGGCGTCCTGCCTCTAAATTATTATCACCAAGCGATGGCTGAAATTGTTAAAAAAGTAGATAATCCCCGTTTCTACATTTTCTCTGATGATCCAGACTGGGTGAGAGAAAATCTTAAGCTAGCCTTTGATTGCGTTTATGTCAGCCACAATAACGATGAAAATAATTTTGAAGACATGCGACTGATGTCTCAGTGCAAACATCACATAATTGGCAATAGTACCTTTAGTTGGTGGGGTGCTTGGCTAGGAAAAAAGGCTGGGCAAATAGTTTTTGCCCCCAAATGTTACTATGTCGAACAAGATATCTCAGAAACTGACTACTATCCAAAAAATTGGAAACTTCTATGATCATCATTAATCTAAAAGGTGGGCTCGGCAATCAGATGTTCCAATATGCGTTTGGGCGCCAATTGTCTATTACCAAAAAAATTGAACTTAAATTAGATAAGACTGGTTATGATAAGAACAAGTATCGCTCTTATAGCTTAGACGTTTTTAATACCCAAGCCGATTTTGCAACCGATGAGGAGATTGCTAAATTAAAATATCCTTGGGGGTTAGTCTCTAAGGGTTGGCGCTGGTTTAAATTCAAAATACTTCGCCTTCAATACATCGGCTGGTTTCCAGACATGTTAAAAGTTAAAGACAATTCTTATATAGACGGCTTCTGGCAGAGTTACAAATATTTTGATGACATAATAGACGTCCTAGCCAAAGAATTTTCGCTAAAAATTCCCTTAGAGGAAACTCATTCAGAATTAATTAAACAGATGACTTCGACTAACTCAGTCGCCTTATCGGTAAGGCGAACAGACTATCTCTGGCCACAGAATCTTAGAACAATTGGCATTTGTTCGGCCAATTACTATAATAAGGCGATTGATTTAATTGCTTCCAAAATTAAAAACCCCTACTTCTTTATTGTCACCGATGATCTTGACTGGGTTAAAGAAAATATTGATTTCAAGGGTTACCCCGTTTTTTATGTTTCAGAACTAAGAAAAGATAATTCTATTAACTACTATCAAGAAATGATGATTATGAGTAAATGCAAACATGGCATTATTGCTAACTCCAGTTTCTCTTGGTGGCCAGCTTTGTTAAGTATTAATCCTGATAAGATTATTATTGCACCCAATCCTTGGTTTACTATCAGTACTGTAAAAACCGAGGATATAATCCCCCCAACATGGATCAAGTTACCGAGAGATTAAAACCCAAGGTCAGTATCAATATGGCTACCTATAACCGTGGCCAGTATTTGTCTTTGGCTATAGATAGCGTTTTGGCTCAAGATTTTACCGACTGGGAATTAATTATTGTCGATGATGGTTCGACAGACAATACCCATGAGGTCCTATTCCCCTATCTTAAAGATGAGAGGATTAAATATTTTAAAAATGAGAAAAATTCTGGCATTTGTGTCACGCGCAATAAAGCTCTAGAGAATTCAATTGGCGAATATATCGCCGTTTTAGACAGTGATGATGTCTGGCTCGCTAAAGATAAATTAAGCCAACAAGTCGACTTCTTAGATTTTAACTACGAGTATGCCCTTATCGGCACTGGGGTGGTAGTAATTGACAAGGAAGGAAAAGAAATAAAATGTTATTTAAATCCTGAAGGCGCACTAGCGATTAGAAATAGCCTCCTAGCCAAAAATTCTTTTTCTCACTCTAGTGTCATGTATCGCCGAGAAGTCGTCGCATCTATGGGTTCTTATCCTCTCAACCTAAATGGCATTGAAGATTATGATCTCTGGTTACGCCTTGGTTCAAAATACAAACTTCACAATTTACCACGCTATGATCTCGGCTATAGAAAACATCCAGGGAATATTAGCCTAACCGACAGAACTAGATTAATGGAAGCTAATCTGACTTTAATAAAAAAATACCGACAATATTACCCAAACTTCTATTGGGCTTGGCTAAGACGCGCAAGCCGACTCTTTGTAGTAAAAGTCTTAACTTTATTCCGGATCCACGTGTAGGATTTGTTTTAATTGATCTCGAATATCATTACTCGGGGCAACTGGTTTCTCTTTGACAATAGGTTTTGGCGTCTCCGGTTTTGGTTGTTGTGGCATCACTTGAACTTTAGGCGCTTCAACCTTTTTTTCTTTTTTACTCGCCATTATCTCGTTAAGAAAATTCTTAAGGTCAGTCTTATTTTTGTCACCCTTAGGCTTGTTTTTCAAAATCCCAATCGGAAAAGATTTGGGGGCTTCTTTAATTGGCAGTGGGGCCACTGGCGCCGATACTGGCTTGGGAGCAACTTCAACAGATTTGGCGCGCGACGGAGCTGAGGCTCCACCACCACTACTCGCTCGTGGGCTGGCGCTGGCGCCAGAACCAGAAGCCTTGGGGGCTGCCGGTTCGGGGATATACCAATCCGTAATCTCTTTCTCAACCTCATCACGGTGTTTGGCATAAGTTCTCCTGACATTGGCAATAATCGACTCTTTTAATGAGTCGCCCGTGACGACAATTGGTGGCAAAGTTGTAGCCGAGAAAGGCGGTGATCCGACCCCATCAATAGACAAAGTTAAATAAATTTGCGCAAAACCAAGATTAACCAGATCTTCTTTAGTAAAGGTTGGGAAAAAGATGGTCTCTAAGACCTCCGCATCAAACGGACCAACCCGAAAAGCGACGGTTGTGCCCACGTTGCCAAAGACCGCATTCCTTACCTCCTCGGGCATTTGCTCGATATACTGATGAGCAATCGTTAAACTTAATTTATATTTGCGAGCTTCAGACAAGATATCGGCAAAAGATTCGTTAACAAAAGATTGGAATTCATCAACAAATAGGTAAAAATAAGGCAAACGCGATAAAGCGCCAGACCCCGCGCCTGCCCGCGACATCGCCGCCAGATAAATCTTGGTAATTAAAATGCCGCCTAAGAGATTCGCATTTTGTTCACCCAGTCGTCCTTTAGACAAGTTAACAATTAAAATTTTCTTCTCATCCATCACCTGGCGCAGGTCAATTGTTGATTTGGACTGTCCGATGATGTTACGAATCAAAGGATTCGCAGTAAACTGACCAATCTTATTCTTAATCGCATCGCCGGCCTCCTGCATATAGCGTTCGTTATACTTAGCAAATTCGTCTACCCAGAAAGATCTAACTGAAGGATCAGTAACATTGTCTACTACCTTCTGGCGATAATTCTTATCAGATAATAAGCGATTCACACCAAGCAAGGTGGCATCTGGGTACTCTAAAAGCGCCAATAAACAGTTGTTTAGAATATACTCCATACGAGAGGACCAAACATCAGGCCAAATCTTCTTAAACGAAGACATTAGGCCATTAGCCACCAAGTGACGCTTGTCTTGGCCAACATCCTCCATAATGTTAAAAGAAATGGGATAATCAAGATCAAACGGCGCAAAATAAATAACGTCCTTGAGTCGCTCGGGTGGGACAAAGTCCAGCAAGAATTCAGCTGACTTACCGTGTGGATCGACAAAAGCCAAGCCCTCACCATTCTTAATATCCTGGATTACCATATTTTCGAGAAGAGTTGATTTGCCCATACCAGTCTTACCAATGATATAGACGTGTTTGGCCCGATCTTCATCTTTAATACCAAAACGAATCCGCTTGCCGCGAAAATCAGTTTGCGCAAAATAGTTTACTGTCGTTTCCAACATAAGCTGTCTCTATTATAATTTAATTAGCCTATTTTTGGTAGGCACTAAGTGTATATTTATTAGTCGCGTCCCACATCATCCAAGAACTTAGGCCGGCATCAGACACCGCTTGCTGTTCGGCCTTCACCATGGCGGTAGTATAAATTGCTCCAAGATCAAAGTCTTGCAACCAAGGACGAATTTTATTTTTAGAAAAACCAAGCGCTTCAATCTTCTTGACCCCACTATCTAAGCTAATTTTAACAACTTTATACGGTACCGTGGCTGGCTTCTTAAAACCGAGCCACCCAGTAGGATAATGCGAGGGATAAATCATGGGCGCAATATAATCAACATAGGGCGCCACATTCCCCATCACTTGGCCGATACCCAGATCGTCATCATTAGTCATCACCATACCAAAGACATTGGCCGAGGTTGGCGCGCCAATAGCCTTGAGGTGGTCGTGAAGATAAATAAAGAATTTCTGCAGGGCCTCGATTCTTGTCTCTTTATTCGGATCATAATTGCGATAACGAATCTGCGAAAGATCGCCATCAGTCGGGAAACGCACATAATCAAAATTTAGCTCGTCAAAACCGGTCGCATAAGCCTCGCCGGCCAAAGCGACGGTATAATCCCAAACTTCTTGTTGACTAACATCAAGCCAAGCCATCCCCTTCTTGTCGCGCCAGACTTCATTATTATCTTTGCGACGCATCGCGAGATCCGGCCGAATACGAGTCAAATAATTATCTTGGAAGACGGCAATGTGCCCGATCACGTAGTAGCCCTTCTGATGCAATTCAGCGACGAACTCAGTAATGTCCGAAACACGACTCTCTTCTGAAGCATATTTAGCTAAGACCGGAGAATTTAACCTGATAACAATTTTGCCTGAAGTATCCTTGATATCAAGAACAATAGAATTTATTTGGGTATTTTCAAATCTCTTCAACATTTTTTCCCGCGCTGTCTTAGAACCAGCTATCCAACTAGACATATAGATAGCCTTAACCGATTCGGGTGTCTTCTTGTGGCTAACAATAATCCCTGGGAGAGACAAGTCGGTTGCTAATATGACTTGCTCGGGCGATGACGTTCCTAAATCAACAGAGGTCGTCGCCAAATTAGCTTGTCCTCCCTCCATCGCTCCCGTCGAGAGAAAAGATGAAGAAACAATTAGAACAAAAACAAAAACCCCTAAAACTATCGCTAAGAAAGTTAGAGTTTTGCGTTTAGTCGGCTGAGGGTGATTCATTATTCTCTTTATTTCGGTGAGAAGATTTACTCTTTATCTCATTAGTATTCTCAATGTTAATCACAAGAGATCCCTCAGTTACCGCATAATTAGAAGAACCATGGTAAAAGCCAAAGAGGGCAATTAAGAAACCTGATAAAACTATGAGAGAATCTCTCATAATCTCTGGGAAGCCGGTGAAGGGTACCAACATGACCAAGAGACCTAAAATTGCACTGGCTCGATTACGCCAAATAATGTGTCGCATATGGGTTTTATTGTAGCAAATTTGGGGCTAATTGGGAAATGTCTCCTGCCCCCATGGTAATTAGCAAGTCACCCGTTTTGGCTTGATTTAAGAGCATTTTAGAGGCTTCTAGGAGGCTTCCCGCGGTGTCCACAGCCCCTCCTTTAACCCTTATCAGATCAGCCAAAACTAGTGAGCTAATCTCCGGATCAGCTGGCTCTCGGGCCGCATAAATCGGTAGAAGTACCACCTTATCGGCCATGGCCAAGGCTGTGGCAAAATCTTCTTTGAGCGACTTGGTACGGCTATAGAGATGGGGTTGGAAGGCAATAATTAATTTCCCTGCCTGCGCAGGCAGGCCGGCTAAACCCTTTTTTGCCATAAATTCACGCGCCGCTTGGACGGTCGCCTTAATCTCGGTCGGATGATGCGCATAGTCGTCATAAACTAATGCTCCCTCTTTGGTCTCGCCCTTATATTCAAATCGTCGCCAAGTACCAGTAAATTTAGCGAGAGCCCGCTTAGCCACTTCTTCATCAATTTGCAAAAAATCAGCCACCGCTAAAGCCGCCGCGGCATTCTGCCGATTATGTTCGCCCGGGACAAGCAACTCGGGCACCTTAGCTAAATACTTTTGGTAATCAACAATTTGATTTTTGCTTTGGGCAAGAAACTGGGCAAAAGCATTTTTTATGTCCTCTAAATCTTTATAATAATCGAGATGGTCAGCGTCAATATTAGTCACAACCGCCAATGTTGGGTGAAGATTAAGAAAAGAACGACGATATTCGCACGCCTCGACGACTAAATATTTACTCTGGCCCGCAATAAAGTTTGAGCCCCGAGGACTAGCCTCGGGGAATCCCCCGAGGCTAGTCCTCGGGGTAGCTATTTTAAGCAAACTTCCCACAATGACTGTTGGATCCAAACCGGCCGCCATCATTATCTCAGCAATCATTGCCGTGGTTGTCGTCTTGCCGTGCGTCCCCGCTATCGCAATGGTATATTTGTCCGCCGAGATCAGACCCAACATCTCAGGATAAGTTTTGCACTCAATCCCCAACTCACGAGCCTTCACCAACTCAGGACTATCGTCGGTCATAGCGATAGTATAAATTACTAAATCAATATCTGGCGTAATATTGTCAGCCTTCTGTTCATAAAAAATTTTGGCTCCAAGCTTTGACAATTCGTCGGTCACGAGAGATTCAGCCCGATCCGAACCGAGAACCTCCTTCCCCTCCCCCAGAAACATCCTGACAATCGCCGACATACCAATGCCCCCAATACCAATAAAATAGACTTTTTTTATATTTTGCAAATTCATATCCATTTCCCAATATTACATTACATATTTTGTATAACCAAGGGCCACCAGCTTTTCATAGGCAGTCAAAACGTCTCGTGGAATTTCCTGCGGAATTTGGAAACCCTTAGCTGGATACTCTTTAATTCTTTGCAAATCTCCCACAATGACATTTATAAATCTATTTTTAAGATCTTCGTCTTCATTGTAATATTGATCAAAAGAAACCTGAGGAGAAGTGACCACGCATTCGGCCTCTGGCCATTGCCTCTTAAAAGTGGCAAAAGTTCGTCTCTCCATATAAGGCTTCTGGACCAAAATAAAAGATTTTAAGTTGAGTCCTTTTTGAGTCAAAAGCCTCTTAGTAAAAATTACATTCTCGCCAGTATTGGTAGAGTTAGGTTCCAAAATAATTTTATCTTTTGGCACACCCAGACTAACAACAATGTCCCCGAAAACTTCCGCTTCAGATTTTGGCAGGGTTGAAGCTTTGCCATTTCCCCCAGAACAAATTACATATTGGCCATAACCTTTAAGATAAAGTTCCCCGGCTCTTTCTGCAACGCGAGTGTCGTTTGAACCTAAAGCAAAAATAGCGTCCATCGGACGAAGATCGTGGCGCATAAGCATATAATCCCAAATTATTTTGGCATATTTATCGATTTCTTCCATAGTTATTTTAATTTTTTGACCTGCTCGGTAAATTGATCGCCACGGTCAAATTCGTTTTTGAAGACACCAAAAGAAGCGGCGCCAGGAGAGAGGAGAACAATGTCCCCTTTCTTAGCTTGAGCGTTAGACCAAACAAAAGCCTCCGGCATATTATCAAAAACAAAAACTGGCAATTTGGTTTGGCCCAATGTCTTGATAATCTTGTCAGTTGCTGTTCCCTTAAATAAGACTAGGGCTTTAACAGATTTTTTAACTACCGGCACGTATTTTTTGTAGTCTAATTCTTTATCTCTTCCCCCTCCCAACAGAACAATTTTACCTTGGTATTTATCGAGGGCCTTAAGTGCGGCGATAACCCCGTCCGGCGTGGTCGCCGTTGTATCGTTATAATATCTGACCCCCTTCACTTCACGCACAAACTCTAAGCGCCCGGGAATGCCAACATAATTCTCCACAGCTTGCTTAATAATTTTTTCTGGTATATCCATAATTCGCGCCACGGTTACAGCATAAGCAATGTTTAAGCGATTATGCTCACCAAGCAATTTAATCTTCCAATTCTTAGGAACAACGCCAGCGTCTGGAACTATCGCTCGACCGGCAAAGTTTTTTACCTGCCCCGTGGCGAGCTTTGCGAGTTTTGCGGGGTATTTCTTTCTAATTAAACTCAAAACTTCTTGACCACACACCAGACTATCCCCCTCTTTTTGATTTAAGAAAATATTGGCCTTATCCGCAAAATACAAATCCATATCGTTCTTGTAATAATTCTGATGATCAACCATCAAGTTTGTGAAAACAGAAATATTCGGGCTGATTTGCGAATCACCAAAACCTTGTAATTGCCACGAATCAAGTTCCATCACCACAATGTCCCCTGCTTTAATTTTCTTAAGCAATGGTAAAGTCGCGAGACCCCTCACGTTGCCTCCCAAATAGACCTTCCTCGTTTTTGCCAATTCTAAAATTTCATGGATTAAATGGGTGGTGGTAGATTTGCCTCGCGTACCAGTGACGCCAATTATTTTTATCCCTCGACTCTGCTCGGGACAAGCTCCCTGCGCTAACTCTACAAACCACGAAGCGTCCATCTTAATCGGAATTTTATTTTTTCGCGCTTCGGCGACATGAGTAGAGTTAAGAGGGATGTCAGCCGACTTCAAAATAAAGTCTTTATTTTTAAAATCTTCTAGCCGGTGCCCACCTAAGACGAACTTAATTTTTTTATATAAAACGGGGCCAACTTCTTTTTTAATTTTCTCAAGTGATGGTTTTAGCTGATCTCTGGTTTTAAGATCAGTCACGGTCAAATCTGCCCCCTCTTTAGCGAGAAAAATCACATCCCCAATCCCCCGCCCAAGAAGGCCAAGGCCATGCACGGTAATTTTTTTACCGCCAAAAATTTTAGAAAAAGCTTTCATGTGCGCATGGTAGGACTCGAACCTACGACCTCGTCATTATCAGTGACGCGCTCTAACCACCTGAGCTACACGCGCGCAAATTTTTAAGAAGCAAAGTGACTATAAAAATTTAGCGTCCCTCCGAAGCCTTGGCGAAGGAGGACAATCTAAATCCTACCAAAAAACGCCCTCAATTTCAACCCAAAACAAAATGTCCGCGCTACCCCTAGGGAGTAGCGCGGACAACAATCAGAACCTGACACGAGACGGATTAACGGGTTATTTGAGAGCTCGCAACTCCCATTCCTTGATCCCGTATTTCGTCGGTCGATACCCCGGCGCAACGTATTCAGGAGTGTAATGCGTGATCTGGGCCTCCTCCAAATACGAGGGAGGATGCACCGTCCCATCGGAGGTAATCACGGCCACCTTCTCATTAGTCGCCGAATCCACCTGCACGACAGGAAGAGACAAGTTCCAAATTATTCCACCACACAACATCACCGCCATTAGCGCTGTCGCCGCAAAAACGACAACTTTTTCCAGTCCGCTCATTTTTCTCTCTCCTTAGTGCCCTTCGAAAGGTCACGGGTTGGGTTGTTTTCAATACCTGTTTTAATTATATCATATCATACTCTTTTGTCAATCACACAAAAAAGGCCTTTATTTAGGCCATTTTGTGTCAAAACTTACCCAGAGAAAATATTCTTTCTTCTGTTCCGTTCTACTTGGTTAACGAGACAAGTTCTCGGATTCATTGTTCTTTGAATTCCTTCGAAAAGAATTCAATTGGTGTAATTAGAATCATCACCTGCTTCTTCCTTGAGGGAAGAAATCGCCGATTCTCCGACTTTTACGTCGGAGCTTTCAATTTGAAATAAATCCACGACCAGCTTCCGCTAGCCGTGCCTTGTTACGACTTAACCCTTGTCACCGAACTTGCCTTAGGTCCACAGTAAAGTGGAACGTTGGGCACTCCCGGCTCCCCTGGCTTGACGGGCGGTGAGTACAAGGCTCGAGAACGTATTCACCGCAGTATAGCTGACCTGCGATTACTAGTGATTCCGGCTTCATGAGGTCGGGTTGCAGACCTCAATCCGAACTGGGGCCGCTTTTCAAGATTTGCTCCATCTTACGATCTTGCGTCTCTTTGTAGCGACCATTGTATTATGTGTGTAGCCCAGGGCGTCAGAGGGACATGCTGATTTGGCGTCATCCCCGCTTCCTTCCTGTTGAACAGGACAGTCTGGCCTGACACTTGTAACAGGCCACGAGGGTTGCGTTCGTTACCCCACTTAAGGGAACAATTCAAACCACGAACTGACGACAACCATGCATCACCTGTCCAGTTGTCCTTGTGGGAGGGTCTCCGTTTCTGGAGATTTTCAACTGAATTTCAAGCCTTGGTGAGGTTCTTCGTTTAGCGTCGAATTAAACCACATAATCCACCACTTGTAGATCG
>CAIKBK010000101.1 GCA_903825615.1 Candidatus Vogelbacteria bacterium
GCAAAAATAGTATCAAAAGCGAGGCTCGATTTGCCCGAACCCGAGAGACCAGTAAAGACCACGAGCTTATTCCTCGGGATCTCTAAACTAATGTTCTTAAGGTTATGTGTTCGCGCGCCCTTAATTTTTATCTTGTTTTCTTCCATATTTACACAATTAACGGCCCTCTGGTTGGCCCATAGGGTGGTGATGCAATTATAACACAAAGGTCAAGTTTTGGCTATTTCCCCTTCTCTTCGGTAATTACATAATACAGTTTATCTTCTTTAAAAGGTTTGAGGCTTTTTTTGTAATCTTCAATTCCCTTATCTTGAGCCCCTGATCCTAAAGTAAAGTAAGGAATATTTTTAAAAATTAGAGCCTCTTGATATAAAAGAAAACGACTAAGACCTTCGTATTTATAATTTACTTTTCGTTCCACTCCGACCCAATAATTTTTATTCAGCTTCATAAAGAGACAGTAAGCAACCAATTGGCCATCAACCTCAATAAAAAGTCTTTTGCCTCCGATTTTTTTATATTGATTAAGACAAAAACGCTCAAAATCTTTAGCCATTTCAAAAATGAAATTTTTCTCTTTTTGCTGCGACTCCCATTCATCAAGAAAATCGAGTATTTTCTTTTTAGAATAATTGATTTTAATCTTAAACTTATATTTATTCTCAAAGCGACGGGCCGCTTTGCGGAAGCGATGATCTTTTAATTCAACAAAATCCCTAGTGAGATACTGATACTCTAAGCCATAAGACATTTTATAACGAAAGCCTATCCCCTCTTTCTCAATCTTAGATAAGTCCTCATCGGTCAAATGGGTCATAATCGCGGCCGACCACAATTCTTTGTTCTTAGGAAGAGAAATGTAGGCAAAATCATTTCTAAAAACAATGTCTCTGTCATAAAGTAATAATTCTCGATCAAACTTCTCACTATAACCGTTATAGGCTAACCAATAAGGATTAACGATAAAAGGTCCTTCACCCAACTTTCCACTTGTCGAAACATCAATTGTAATAATTAACTTGGGTTTGTAAGGGAGCTCTTCAAACATTTGATCAGTGGCAAAGCGCGCTCCGGCATTATGAATTTCCCCTTCTAATTCTCTGGTAACAATCAGGGTTGAGCCATCTTCTTGAAGGACTTCTTGACCACTTTCTTCTTCAACCGTAAATAGGGCGGAGGGTGAATATCCATCCTTAAAAACTGACAAAATTATCCCCAGGCCGACAGTATCGTCAAGGCGACCAATTATTTCATCCCCTCCTTGCTCTAGTTTAGCGCCAGGCCCAACCTTATCCAGATGAGAACAAAGTAAAATTTCTCCCCCAGGTTTATCAGATAAAAACCAAAGATTGCCTTTATCATCCACCCTTGTCTCTAAACCAAACTCCAAGCCCTTTTTCTTAAGATACTCTCGAAGTTCCTGTTCTTTGGTAGAAAAACTATCCATTTGAGACAAATGGCTTATTTCTTCGACCACATAATTTCCCTTTTCTTTTTCTCTACTATCCAAAGGCCTTTCCATAAAATTATCATACCATGAAAATTCATTGGCCAAAAATAGAAACAGCTCTGCCGGGATTTACCCAACAGAGCTGGAGTTTTTTGAGCGTCGCCAGCCCAAGACGACGACGCTCTGCGGAAGAAGAAGTCGGTCACCACAACCCATATGCCCAGATAATAAGAGAACCGACCGCACCCAAGGGAATCTTATCATTTGCCTGATTTTTTGTCAACCCCCCGTAA
>CAIKBK010000102.1 GCA_903825615.1 Candidatus Vogelbacteria bacterium
CATCGGCCGAGCGGTAGAAGTCGCGGTCGAGATCTTTCTCAATTTGGGCTTCAGATTGGCCGGTATTCTTGGCCATAATTTTAATCAAGTTTTTCTTAGTTTTGATGATATGTTCGGCGGTGATGGCAATATCCGAGGCTTGGCCCTCGGTGCCACCAAGTGGTTGATGAATCATTACTTCAGCATTAGGGAGAGCGAGGCGCTTGCCCTTCGCGCCAGACGAGAGGACCCAAGCGCCACCCGAGGCCGCCATACCCACACAGACGGTCGAGACATCGGGCTTCACATAATTTATAGTGTCAATAATAGCGAGGGTCGAGGTAACGGAACCACCCGGGGAGTTCACATAGAGAATAATATCTTTTTTACTGTCCTCAGCGGCGAGGAATAAGAGTTGAGCAATAATAATATTGGCCACATTATCATCAATGGCTCCGCCTAAGAAGACGATGCGGTCTTTTAATAAACGCGAATAAATATCATAGGCACGCTCGCCTAGTGGTGACTTCTCAATAACTGTTGGTATTAACATAAGACATATTAAAGCATAAAAAAGTTAAAATGCAAAATGGCCAGAGGGGGAGCCCCTGGCCATTGGATCTGGCTAAACCGATTCTGTTTTTACTTTTGCGGAGGCCAAGGGATGGGGTTTCTTATGGCTACGGGCAAGTTGCGATAAGCGTGTTCAGTGTCAGTAATCTTTGCCTTTCCCTCGTTTTGTTCAGTGAGGACCTCATTCATCTTGTCTCTAGAGACAACTCCCATCAAGACAATAATGCTTCCGAACCCAAGTTTGTCCCAGCCCTCTTCCTCTCTTTGTCGGCGTAACGCCTCCACAATAACATCTTCGGTTAAGAGGCCTTTTTGTTGAAGAATTGCCCCCAAAAGATTAGCCTTGTTTGCCATTGCGGTATCCTCCTGTTGAGTTGCTCTGTCTATTCATATAGTGCCTCAACCTCTCAATTTTGCAAGTCATCTTACCTCAGGGGGTATTAGCCTAGGTCTTGACTTTTATACCAAAATATGATAGGACTAGAGCGGAATTGTAGCATTGAAATGGGTAAAACAAGGTATAACCAACCAGAAAGAAAGGCAGGTGCTAGGATGAAAACAGTTGATGCTCTCAAGAGCTATTTGGCTTCTGATCATTTTGATCCTAAGTCGGTGGCGGAGGTGGCGGGAGTAGGGGTGGACGCGGTCCATCGTTGGAAGAAGAAGGGCCGGGTCCCAATCGGGGAGATTCTCCTCAGGGTCCGTTTCCTTCTATTCTACGTCGGCTACCAAGTCGACGAATTGAGTCAGTTGCCGAAGGATTTGTTCCTGGCCGCTGAAGCTGTGGCGTTGCGCTTGGTTCTCATGAAGTGGATTGCCGACTTGCTTGGCTTGACCGAAGACTCGGCTCGTCGGGTATTATTAGGCAGTCGCGAGACCCAACCTGACAACATCGAACAAGTCGTCACTTGGTACCACGAACAGGGAATGGAAGATTTCGTGGAGGAAGGCCGGGAGAAGATGAAAAAAATTCTCGGCGTAGCAGGTGCTCCCTTGGCCTGTGATGCCGGGGGTCACCAACAATTCATCGTTTCAGCGGTGGCCAACCTGAAGGCGCTCGAGTATTTCACTGCTCGTCTGGAAACGGACGAGTTCACGGAAGAGGAAAGACAACTCTTCAGAGACTTGGGCCACGAAAGAGTCATGCGAGTTGCAAATCAACTGTTCCGTCTGACCAGTAAAACGTCAAGACAGGAACTAATGCGGAAAGAAGGAGAAAAGGCGCTATGACCACAACCAAAAAGACCGCAACCGGCGGTCGGAGCAAACTCCGGTTTCACCACGGCACAGCGCTCCGGCGCATTGCCGACATGTACCCAACCCTCGCCGATATGCTTCTGGAGGAAGTCCAGAACGCGATCGATGCGGGTGCCACCCGTATCAGCATTTCGGTCAATCAAAAGACCGGGTTCATCACCATCTCCGACAACGGCGATGGCGCGACGATCGCGAAGTTCGAGAAGGCACTGCAGTCCATCTGCGTGTCGATCAAGGATGCCGGGAAATTCGGCCGGTTCGGAATCGGTCTTATCTCCCCGCTCGGGAAGTGCAAACGGTTCCGCTTCATCTCGTCGTCCCAAGAGGATGGTGGGGTGTATCGGGAATGGGATTTCGTCAGCGACGCTATCTGCAAGAAAGAAGTCATTGACTCGATCCCCTACAAGACCCGACCCGATCTGACTTTCCGCCAGGAAGGCAAGTCGGGCGGAGTTCCCTGGCGCACCATGGTGCAGATCGAGGGGTTCACAAGCGAGCGGGTTGTCGCCAAGATGAGTCCCGAGTCGCTCGGGGTTGATATCGTCGATCGTTACGGCGTAGTGATGCGTCGCAACAAAGTGACGGTGTCGATCGAGTTGGTCGACAAGGACGGCAACAAGCACGCCAAAGAAATACGGGCCACGCAGTGGTCTGGAGCCGAGTTGCCCGAGGTGTTGATTCACGACAGTGATGCCGGGGCGACCAAGTTCCGTCTCTACCACGCCCGTCGCACGGCGATGGGTCGCAAGGGTAAGGTGTTGGTCGGAGAATCGAACGACGATTTCCGGATCGACTTCAGGACCTTCGCGGCTGGCGCTGGAGATCTTCTGCCGAAGGAGGTAGTGGATATCCTGACCTCGGGAATTTTCGAAGGCGAGATCTTAACGAGTAAGGCGAAGATTCACGTTACGCGTCGCTCGTTCAACACCGACATCTCCTTGGTTGGCTTCTGCTCGGCCATTGAGCAGTGGTACAAGGGCACGGGCAAGAACCTGTACAAGATGATCGCGAGTGAGCGGCGCGACGAACGAAATCAGGCCCTCGGCCTGCGCTCGCTCATGGTCCTTGAAGGGCTCTTCCGTAATCCGGAGAACGATTTCCTTCGGGAGTTGTTCAAACGGATCCAGGTCGGTTCGATTGGCGCAGGTCATACCCCGATTGCCAAGAAGAAAGTGATCGGCCTTGAGAAAGATAATTCGCTCTCGACGCAAGGCCAGGGCAAGAAAGACGGGAAAGGTGGCAGTGGTGGCGGTGGTGCCTCCGAGAAAGAAAAGGATGACCATCACCCAATTACCGTCACTGGTCCGTCCGGGCGTCAGCGCAAAGCCGTACGCTCGAACTCGCTTGGTCTGCGCATCTCGCATGACCAGATCAAGGGCAGTGATGCCCTTTGGACCTTCGACAAGGAAACAGGGACGTTGTTCTTCAACACCTTGCACCCGGCTTGGGCTCGGTGCGAGGGGTCGGACGGCGACCTCATGCGCTTGCAGGAAGCAGTGGCGATTCAGGCCCTGGTCCTCCAGACGATGCCAGAGGACATGATGGTCCAGGCTGAGCTCTACCAAGCTCAGTTGGTCTGGCCAACCGTCTTCCTCATCAAAGAGGCGGACAAGTTGGCCGGTCGTCGCAAGACGTACTAGTAAGCAGTGTTTTACCCACAGTTCACAACCAAGTCCCCGGCGCCAGTTAGGCGACGGGGACTTCATTAGTTATTTTTTTATTTTATTCCTTCAAGATACTCAAAAACTTTTTCATTAACAATTAGACCGGCAGCATAAGAACGCAAGCGGTCCTCTGGGATATCTTTATATTGAGTTTTCAGATAATCTACTTCATTTTTTAATTCTTCTTCAGGAGCGCCGATTTTCTCTAAGTGAGCCACTTCACCTAAGATGAGGCCGAAGGCGACACGCTCACGAGCTTGTTTACTCCAGCTATCACGTAATTCTTCCTTGGTTTTCTTAAGATGAGCTAGGTAATCTTCGAAATTAAGACCCATATAACCAATTTGTCCTTCCATCTCGGCGAGCATTTTATCTTTCTCGCTCTCAACCAGAATATTGGCGATTTTGATTTCGGACTTGGTGATAACCTCCTCAACAATCTTCACCCTTTTTTTGTCTTTAGCTTTGTTTTTCTTTTCTAAACTCAAATTCTCTTTAATCTTAGCCTTAAGCTCGTCAAGAGTTTGGAATTGGCCGAGGCTCTTGGCAAATTCATCATTGAGTTCAGGAAGGACTTCTTCGTGTTTGCATTCTTCCCCTTCCTTATGTTCGTGATGAGAATGTTCAGCGCTGGTGCGACTCTTTCTCAAATCCTCAAGCACTTTTTCTATTTCTTCCGGCGACACCTTGGACTCACTTGAGGTCTCGCCGGTGGTGGGGGAGAGCTCAGCGTTAACCTTTTTGGCAATCGCTTTGTAGTCGCCAATTTTTACTTCGGGCATAATGGCGGTCTTGATTTTAAAACCAAGGGGATTACCAAGGGCAATTTTAGTGATCGTAATTTCGGGGCGACCCAGAGCCGTAATTTTGTGTTCAGTTAAGATCTCTGGATAGAGATCACTGAGCGCTTCTTGGGCCATTTCCCAAAGCACCTTCTCTTCACCCACTTGTTCGATAAGAACTTTCTCGGGGATGTGGCCGGGTCTGAAACCGTCAACTTTAGTATCGGCGCCTAAAGTTTTAAGTGCTTTGTCACGATAACTGGCAAACTCGGTCATGGCCAATTCGCCAGTGATTTCTACTTCGCCTTCAGTGGCCGGGTTAATTTTGAGATCAGTTATTGTCATAAAGTGGTTTATTGAACTGGTAATTCTTGGGTAACATTAGCGTTCTGATTTTGACTTTGGGTGTAATACTGGCCAAAAAAGAGATACCAACCGCCGAAGAAGATGGCTACCACTAAGAGGGCAATGATAATAGCAATATTTGTGTTGTCGTTATCCATAATTTTTACCCGCGTTTTGCGGGGCAAGTTTAGCCTAATAATTTAAGAGCCTCTTTAATTTTTTTGTGAGTCAATCTTAAGTCTTTGATAATTGAACGAACGAGCCTTTTTGTTTCTTGCCAACTAACATTTGTTGCGTTTTGCGGTTTGAGACTGACTTTAAGTTTATCGATCTCGGCTTGATTGCGGTCGAGAATAGTTTTAATCTCTGTCACCTTCTCCATTAATAGAGTCTTCTGGCTACTGCTGGCTTCTTCTTCAACTTTCTCTAATACACTATTATATATCCCTTGACTGCGCTCTTGAGAGAAAAGGAGATTCTGAACCATCATCTGGCCATAGCTAACGGCTCGTTTGGCTTGCATTTGTTGCCACCCTGTTTTTAGAGGAGCCAGTCGGTCTGTCCAGGGTGAGGTGGTCTGGGCCAGACTAAAGGCTGGCCAAATTAACAAGCAAATTAAAATTAATATTTTTTTATTACTCGCCATCACTTTTTAAGTCTTTAGTTGGAGCTTCTTCTTCCACTTCTTCATCAATCTCTGGCGAACTGATATCAATCTTCCAGCCGGTGAGTTTGGCTGCGAGGCGAGCATTCTGTCCGCCTTTACCAACGGCTAAAGAGAATTGGTCGGGATCCACTTCAATTTGGGCTTCCTTGCCTTCTTCGTCAAGGGACAAGCTATTAACCTTGGCTGGGGACAAGGCGTTGGCGATGAAGGTTTCGGGGGCTTCGGACCACTCAATAATGTCTATTTTTTCACCACCAATTTCGTTAATAACGGCCGAGACGCGAGAACCTTTCTGTCCAACACAAGAGCCAACAGGATCTATGTTTGAAGCATTAGAAGCGACAGCCAGCTTGGTGCGGGAGCCAGCCTCGCGGGCGATAGCTTTAATTTCTACTACGCCACTGGCTATTTCTGGAGCTTCGGCGGCAAAGAGCAACTCCACAAATTTAGGGTGAGAGCGGGATAGGCGGAGGTTGATACCGCGCGGTGTCTCCTCAACCTGATAGAGATAAGCGCGGATACGTTCGCCCGGGCGATAGAACTCGCCGGGGATTTGATCATCACGCAAGAGTACCCCAACGGCGCGTCCAAGGTCGACAAAGACTGTCCCGCGGTCCACCTTCTGGACTGAACCGCTAAGAATAAGGCCAACTCGGTCTTGATATTCGCCTAAAGTGCTTTCTTTCTCGGCTTCGCGGAGGCGCTGGATAATAACTTGTTTGGCGGTTTGGGCGGCTATTCGGCCATAATCGTCCTTAGTCTCTAAAGGGAAGACAATCTCGTCGCCCACTTGGGAATCTTTTTTAATTTTGCGGGCATCTTCAGTCGTAATATGGTGTTCAGAATTAAATTTGGGGCGCTCATCGTCTTCGGCTTCTCGTTCCTCCTCATCCATACGCGTCGTGGTTTCGTCAGCCACAATTTTAACTTGATAGAAACTGGTAACGCCGGTGTTGAGGTCAAATTTGGCGCGAATAATCTGGCCTTTTTTACCATAATCCTTCTTATAGGCGGCGACCAGAGAATCCTCAATGGCGACAAGAATTTTCTCTTTAGGGATATGACGCTCCTCCTCCATTTGTTCGAGACCAGCCTTAAGGGCTTTAAGATCAATCATGATTATTTTAATTTGAGATTATCTTTTAAAAAAAATGGCCCGTTGGGACACAACAGACTACTGCCTTTAATAATAAACTTTTCTATTAAACTGTCAAATTTAATTTCCCGCCAGGCCTCGGGCTCACTTGAGGCCTGGC
>CAIKBK010000103.1 GCA_903825615.1 Candidatus Vogelbacteria bacterium
ATATTACAAATATTGAAAATAAAACTGCGGATAACGAATATTTCCGTGAAGTGTTGTTTACCGCCCCGCATTCCCAATTAGTGGTGATGAGTATTGCTCTCGGGGAGGATATTGGGGAAGAGGTTCATAGTAATGTTGACCAATTTTTTCGGGTTGAGTCAGGTGAAGGGAAGGCCATTTTAGATGGTGAGGAGACAAATATTAGTGCTGGTTATTGCGTTGTTATACCAGCTGGAGTTCGTCACAATATTATTAATACTTCTTCGAGCGAAGCACTTAAACTTTACACTATTTATTCTCCCGCTAATCATCCTGATGGTACTATTCATAAAACTAAAGCTGAGGCCCTAGCCGACGAAGAAGACCATGTTTAATGTGGAGATTAAATAAAAAAATCAAAAATTTTTTCCGCAATCTTGGCCCTGGTTTTGTCAGTGGAGCAGCTGATGATGATCCCACAGCCATTGCCACCTATACTCAGGCGGGGGCACAGTTTGGCTATAGCCAATTATGGACGGCTATTTTTGCCATTCCTTTTATGATTGTCGTGCAAGAAATGTGTGGGCGCATTGGGATGGTGACAGGCAAGGGTTTGGCCGGCGTGATTCGCAAGCACTATTCCCATTGGCTACTGAGTGGAGCAGTTATCTTGCTTTTAGTGGCTAATACGATAAATATTGGCGCAAGTTTGGGGGCCATGGCTGCTTCAGCTGAGCTTATTTTTGAAATGCCCTTTATCTTTTGGCTGGTTATTTTTACCGTTTCCATTTTGGTTTTAGAAGTTTTTTTATCTTATCGTATTTATTCTCGTTATTTGAAATTTTTAACTCTAACACTCTTAACTTATTTGATTGTGGCCGTTATGGTTAATCATGATTGGGGCGAAGTACTTCGTTCAACCTTTATTCCCAAGATTATATTTACGGAAGCTTTTTTTCTAAGCCTAATCGCTATTTTGGGGACCAATATTTCCCCTTATTTGTTTTTTTGGCAGGCTAGTGAGGAAGTGGAGGAAGCCGTCGGGGCAGGTAAATTGAGGATAATGGGACAAGGTATACCCAAAGTGACAAAAGGAGATGTTTTATCACTCAAACAAGACACAACCATTGGTATGCTTTTTTCTAATATAATTGTTTTTTCTATCTGTCTGGCGGCCGCAGGGACTCTGGGTAAGAATGGTCTAACTCTCGTTTCTACACCAGCTGAAGCCGCCCGGGCTCTAGAGCCCCTTGTTGGTTCTTGGGCAAGCATTTTATTTGCCCTGGGTGTTATTGGTAGCGGTCTCTTGGTTGTACCGATACTTTCTGGCTCAGCTTCTTATGCGCTGAGCGAAAGTTTTGGTTGGAAGGAAGGGCTTTATCGTAAGTTTAATAAAGCTCACGGTTTCTATGGTGTCATTATCATCGCTACGCTTGTGGGGCTATTAATCAATTTCTTATCCATCCCACCTTTTCAAATGCTTATCTATGCTGCCGCCATCAATGGGTTACTCGCTCCACCTTTGCTTATTTTAATTTTATTTATTGCCAATAATAAAAAAATTATGGGGGATTATACTAATACCTGGCGCTCTAATCTCTTAGGTGGGGCCATCATTATCTTAATGCTTTTGGCCGCTGGCTTCTTTTTCTGGCATTTTCCTTTTTGATATAAACTTTAAAAATGAAAGACGAAGATAAACAATTAAGCTTATTTTTAGGGTTAGACATTTGCCTAGTCGCTTTACTTATTTCTACTACTTTTTCGCATTTTTGGTGGCCCCAAGTGGTTCTAGGGGAAACTTTACTTATTGGTGCGGGATTAATCGGTACCTTATTTGTGGTAATTAGTGCCATTAAGATGGTTCTGGCTCGGCGTATCTCGATAGAACTTTTGGCGAGTATTGCTCTTATCGTTTCCTTGCTTGAGGGTGAATGGATATCGGTGGCTTTAATTAACTTAATGATTACTGCCGCGAGGATTTTCTCACGTTTCGTTGCTATTCGCTCACACTCGGCCATTGCTTCGTTGCTTAAAATTAGGCCAGTCACTGCCAAAATAGAAAAAGCTGGCCAACTTGTTGAGGTACCAGTAGAGCAAATCAAAGCCGGAGATTTGGTCGTGGTTGAGCTCGGAGATAAAGTGCCGGTTGATGGTTTTATCACGCAAGGCGGGGGGGCAGTTAATCAAGCGTCTTTGACTGGTGAGTCTTTACCGGTTAATAAAAAAATAGGCGATGAAGTTTATAGTTCCACAATTGTCGCGAGCGGCAGTTTAGTTATTCGGGCCGAGAAGGTGGGGATCGACACGACTTTTGAAAAAATTATTAAATTGGTGACTGAGTCGCAGGGTAATAAAGCGCGTATCCATGCCTTAGGCGATATTTTTGCTAAATGGTATTTAATTGGGACACTGGTCTTGGTGGTTATTATTTATTTTGTGACCAAAGAGATGAGTTTAGTTTTGGCTTTGCTGTTAGTAAGTTGCGCTGATGATATTGCGGTGGCAACACCCTTGGCCCTCTCTTCGGCGATTACCCACGCGGCCAAGCACGGAGCAATAATTAAAGGCAGTGATTACTTGGAGGGCTTGGCTAAAGTTCGCACAATAATTTTTGATAAGACAGGGACCTTATCGCGTGGTGAGCTTAAAGTCGTCGAAGTGCATTCTTTTCTCCGAAGTGAAGAAAAAACTGTTTTGGAATTAGCTGTGTGGGGGACGGCTATGTCGCATCACCCGGTCTCTCTTGCCATTAGTCGCTATTCTGTCGAGCAGGGTTTAATTGTGCCTAATCCTCAAGAGTTCAAAGAGTATAGTGGTGAAGGAGTTATCGCTAGAAATGGTGATGATAAAATTATTGTCGGGCGCCCGAGCTTCCTAGAAAAGGAGGGTATAAAAATAACAACTCTTGATTTAGGGGAAATAGAAAAAGCTCGCGCCAAGGGCCATAGTATTGTGATGGTGGGCTTGAATGGCCAGCCAATCGGTTTTATTGCTTTGGCCGATGAGCTCAGATTGGGGCTCGCCGGTATTATGGCGAAGCTTAAGAAAAGTGGCATTAAGCATCTCGTGATGTTAACCGGAGATAATGAGAAGATTGCGGGGGAAGTGGCGAGTAAAATTGGTATTACTGATTTCCATGCCAATCTTTTGCCGGCTGATAAATTAACTTATCTTAAAAAATATTTGAATAAGAGAACTAAGGTGGCCATGGTCGGGGATGGAGTGAATGATGCTCCCGCTTTAACCTTAGTCGATATTGGTATTGCGATGGGGGCGATCGGCGCGCCGGCCGCGAT
>CAIKBK010000104.1 GCA_903825615.1 Candidatus Vogelbacteria bacterium
AAGATGGTGACTTCCTCACCTTTGTTAAAGACCGCTTGGTCCACGAACGCATTTTTGTTTTTACCCCTAAAGGTGAAGTTGTCGAGTTGCCTAAGGATGGCACTCCCATAGACTTCGCCTACGCTATTCACTCCGACATTGGCCATCATGCCTCCGGCGCCAAAGTTAATAAAAAGATGTCAACCCTTGATAATAAACTTAAAAACGGCAACGTGGTGGAAATAATCACCAACAAAAATAATAAGCCTACTAAGAAATGGCTCGATTTCACTAAAACCAGCAACGCCAAGAGGCATATTCGCAATTACCTCCTCACTCACAAAAATAATTAGAGAGAGAAATTCTTAATAAAATAAAGATCTTCGGGTTCCTCAAGTTCGGATCTCTGTCCAGGTCTGGTCTCAGCAATCTTAATTTCTTGACCAACCTCCTCAGGCACAGGACCACCCTCCGGAACATCAATAACACTGGTTGGACCGCCCTGTTCAAGCATAGAGAGAATTCGCTGTAATTCATCATCAGAACTGAAGTCAATCATAATTCGGCCTCCGGTCTCTCCCTTACCCTCAACCTTAACTCGATTGCCATATTTCTCAGACAATTTACCCTCTAACTCAATAATCTCGGGTAAAACAAAATTACTCTTATTGCGCACACGGTCATAGGCAATACGCCGAGCAATAGACTCGGTATCGCGCACGGTCAAGCGCTTAATTAAAATTTCTTTAAAGAGCGTGCCCTGCTCTTCAACCCGACTAGATAACATTAAGAGAGGTCGAGTATGGCCTTCGGCAATTTGGCCAGCCACCAGAGCATCGAGCATCTCCTGTGGCAAATTAAGAATACGGATAGTATTGGAGACATACTCACGACTGCGACCAACACGCTTGCCCACTTCACCATGCGAAAGGTTGAACTCATTAACCAGACGATGAAAAGCTTGAGCGCGATCGACAGAATTAAGATCTTCGCGCTGTAAGTTCTCGATAATGGCCAGTTCTAATTTCTCTTTATCACTCTGCTCACCAGTGCGAATAATCGCCGGCACTTGAGGCAAGCCCGCCAATTTAGAAGCGCGCCAACGTCGCTCACCAGCGATAATCTCATATTCGGAATAAAGACTGCCATCTTCCCGGTCATATTCTTTCCTCGTCACCACCAGTGGCTGCAAGACGCCATATTGCTTGATGGAGTCAGCTAAATCACGTAAACGTTCTTCATTAAACTCGCGCCTTGGTTGGTAAGGATTCGGTTTGATTTTATCAACCTCGATAAGAAAAATATGATCCTCGTAATTATTTGACATAAACTATATAATCGAAAATAAATTAAATAACTTTTTCCAATACTATATTATATTTTTGAAAACCATTTTTTTCGTAAAAATCTATCCCTTTTAGATTCTGAACCGAGGCAATAACCTTAACTCGCGCTACAGACTTTTTTTGGCACCAATCAAAAAGAAAATCCAGCATCTTTTGGCCTAGACCTTGGCTTCGATAGTTATCGAGAACAAATATATTCTCAAGCTCCGCGATCTGACCAAAATCAAGGCGATAATCTTCTCTTCCAGTCAAACCACCAGCAAAATACCCTAATATCTTACCATTCTCTTCACAAACACAGCAAACTCCCTCTCCGTCAATACGGCTTTGAAAATACTCTCTGGACTTAGGCCCAAGCGGCCAGTCACAATTGAGCGTCTTGTCAAACTCCTTAGACTCTTTCAAAAATAACTGGTGATTTAATTCCATTACTCTTTCTAAGTCATTCCTCGTAGCCAGTCTTATTACCATAAACCTATTTTAGCACAATTTGTTTTTTAGCAAAAATCGGGTAGAATATAGGGCAGTTCTTAAGCAAAGGAACAGGCCGAAGTGGCGGAATTGGTAGACGCGCACGACTCAAAATCGTGTCTCGAAAGAGGTGAGAGTTCGATTCTCTCCTTCGGCACCTAAAAAAGAAAGACGTGGTAGAAAAAGAAAAACCTAAAATCTACGTTATTGTCGGGCCAACAGCCAGTGGCAAGACGGCTTATTCAATTAAACTGGCGAAGAAAATCGGTGGTGAGATTATCAGCGCCGATTCAAGGCAGGTTTATAAGGGTCTTGATATTGGCAGTGGCAAAGTGACCAAAAAAGAAATGGCCGGTATCCCCCACTATTTGCTTGATGTCGCCAACCCCAAAAAAGTCTTCACGGTCTCGGATTATAAAAAACTGGCTGACCAGAAAATTAAGGAGATTATCGCTCGGGGTAAGACCCCCATCATTGTCGGAGGCACCGGCTTCTATATTCAAGCGGTGGTTGATGACTTGGTCTTACCTGAAGTTGCGCCAAATAAAAAACTACGTCTTCAGTTAGCCAAGAAAAATCCAGCCGAGCTGTTTGCTATCTTAAAAAAAATTGATTCAAATAGAGCCAAAAAAATAGACAGCAAGAATCCCGTGCGCCTAATTAGGGCGATAGAGATTGCTAGAGCTTTAGGGGCTGTGCCCCCACTCCGAGGAAAAGTCTCTCTGTGCTACGATTTTGAATTTATTGGCATTAAGATTGACCAAGAAAAATTAAACAAAAAAATTTATAAACGATTGATAGCTAGACTAAAAACCGGCATGATCGCCGAGGTAAAAAAAATACACCAGAGTGGTGTGTCTTGGAAACGCTTGGAGAGTTTAGGTCTGGAGTATCGCTATATCGCACAATGGCTACAAAAAAAGTTGAGTCGGCCCGAGATGATCGAGCAAATATTTAAAGAAAGTGTTAGGTATTCTAAGAGACAGATGACTTGGTTTAAAAGGGATAAGAGAATTATTTGGCAATAATTGCCTCTAAATCACCCGCATTGTTCTCCTCTAGAGAAACAATGATTTCATCAATTTTTTTCTCAGTGAGCCCCTTGAGCTGACCAAGAATTTGCATCTTCTGATCGAGACTAACGACGGCTGAGCCAGCCAATAACTGGCCGAGCTTGCGCGCTTTGACCTTTAATTCTTCTGACATAATTTATAAAAATCTAAGAATCAGCTGAGTTAACCTCTTCTAATCCTAGATTTTTATTATAGGCCGTGACAACCGCATCAACAAATTCCTGCCCAACCGGTTCCCCGTCTTTTTTTTGTAATTCTTCTAACATATTAAACTCATTATATATGATAATTCTGAATAATCAAATTTTGGATGACTTCGGCGAGGCGAAGGCGGGCCCACGAGGACTCGAACCTCGATCGATGGTTTTGGAGACCATTGTTCTACCATTGAACTATAGGCCCAATTTATAAAATCTTGAACACCAAGACCACTATATCTTAGCATAGTTTTTCTCACGAGAAAATGGCTATTTAAACGGCTGGGGTTTCGACAGGGTCAGGAGTAGGAGTTTCTATTGGGACGGGATCAGCAACAGGTGCAGGATCGATAGCTGGAGCAGGATCAACAACAGGAGTTTCGGTTGGTTCTGGGTCAACAGCTGGCTCTGGATCAGTGACAATTGGTGTTGGATCAGTTGTCGTAGCAGGATCAGTAGTAGGGGTTGTGGTAGCCGGATCAGTTACCGGAGTTTCGACTGGAGTGCCAGAAACATTGGCCTGCAAGAGAAGCGCGTCCAATTGCTCCTTAGTGATACAAGTCTCGTCGCCCGTGGACCCAACACAAAGAGTGGTCTGGTGAGTTGTTTGAGCAAAGAAATCTTGGACTCCATTAGAGACATCGCCCAGCCAGACAACCAAGCGATTAAAGAACATCCCAGCAAAAGTCTGGTTACCTTCTTCATCGGTGGTAGTAGCGATAATATCCGTCAAACTATAATTCATGTCTTGAATTGATTTTTCTAGATCGTTTAATCTCAAAGTTAAGCCATCTCTGGCAATATCAACCTTAGTGTCAATTATTAAATTCATTGGGTCAATAAACTTAGTAAATTCTGAATCAAAATTATAATTTTTTACGGCACCAGTTACCAACAAATTAACTTCATCTTCTATCTCCATATCAGCAATACGTTTAGTCACTTGATCTTCCACTTGCTCCACGGTGACGGATTTGTTCCTTCTGGAAATCAAAACTTTGATCTCGCCGGTAGTGTCACTAAGAGATTCTAGGGCAACACCCACGGTGGAATCGCCGGCATTGGCGCGCATCACGTAGCCGGGAATGGAGGCGGCGGCCAGGGAATCGCCCGGGCGGATCGGGCCGTTTTCATTGCTGGCTTTGGCGGGAATCTGGCCGATCAGCGCCACGATCTTGTAATTGGGATTGTTTTTATACTCAGTTCTGTCGTTGCCCAAAAATCCCGGGGCGGTAGAAATAATACCGATAACATTGGTATCGCTGGAGGTGGCGCATCTCCTGACGGCATTGTTTCTTAAAATATCAAGACAGACGGTCTCCCCCGCTCCTAAATCGGTATCGGCGGTATACAGATACTCAGCATAGTCGCCGCCAGTTGTGCCATAAGTGACACCCGTCGAGAAACTGTTTCCATAAATATGCCCAGCGGTGGCATCATTTGCATTACCAAAACCGATAAAATTATTTGTCTGACTGCCGTCGCCGGCGATATAAACATACAGCCCCTCGCCACTATCTGTAGTATTATCATTTTGTATTCTCGCAATATAATCAGTCTTATTATCTTTAACGCTTAGCCGGTAAGCAGGTGCGGAATCACCAAGGCCAGTATTTCCCCCAATATAGGCGCCGTAATTATTTGTACCAACCGCCGAAGGATTAACATAGAGACCATAGGTGTTGGTAATAGTTCCGGAACCGGATTTGCTGATAGACTCACTATACAATCCAATAGCTTGATTTATCGTTTTTCCGACGCCGGTATCGACTGTTCCTCCGCCGACATACTGAAAGAAAGCATTCCAAGTACTGGAGGGTGCGAGGGTCAAAGCACCCATATACAAACCAAAAGCATTATCAGCGCCAGCTTGAGTGCCGCCAATATTTAGACGAGTATTAAGATTAGGTGTAGTTCCCATACCTATAGAGCCGGCCTTATCAATAGTCATTCTCACAGTATTATTTGTCTCGATACGCACGTCATGATTTGAAAATGTTCCTAGGTCGATTGACGGGTTAGTAGAGTCTATTCCGACATAACCGTAGACTGTTCCATTGCCGAAGGCGGCATATACGTTATTTGTCCCATAGAGGGAGAGCACTGAAGCCGGGGTGGTGGTACCGATGCCGACATTACCGGCAGAAGTAATAATGAATTTAGAAATCCCGCTGGAAGCATAGACTCCCAATAGGTTATTGGTGCTGGAACCAACGATTGATAGCATTTCAGTTGGCGTAGTGGTGCCAATTCTGACTCGGCCGGTAAAATTCGGGCTCTCGATCGGCGCGCCAAAAGCAAATTGTCCGGCGTCATTAAGCGACATACCGACATAAAGCCCATTATTATAGAAATTCAAAGTAGGATCGGCGGTGGCGGCGCCGGAATCGCTATAGACGATCAAATTATCACGCATAGCGCCAACCGTACTGGTCGCTCCGCTGGAAGTATCAGTATTTAGGAAATTAAGAAGAGCATAATGAGTGGTTCCGAGCAAAAGTTCACTCACTCTGATTCCCGCTAGACTATTACCCAAATAAGAGCCAAAACCCATAGTAGTGGTGCCGGTAATGTTGGCATCGCCAGCTACAGTTAACTTGGAGCCAGGAGTGGTAGTGCCGATACCAATAGAGCCATTTTGGGTAATCCTCATCTGCTCTGGATATGTGCCACCATTATTTGTATAAAAAGCCAGATAGGCGGCAGACGTAGTCCCTACTTGGAACGAATCAATCATCGCCCCAACATACTCAGCCGAACTTGCTTTTCCTCTGAATGTTAATGCGCCTAGTTTTGCATCCGCTGGACTATTTGCTCCGCCCGCACCGAAATGGACAAAATTAAAGCCAGCTCGATCAGTAGGAGTGTTGCTATTTGTAACCATTCTTGCAGACCAGGAGGAGCCATTGGATTCAATGTGTAATTTATCTTGCGGATTTGCTGTGCCAAAACCCAAATAACCAGCACTTGTCAAAGTCAACATACTCTCACCAGTGGAAGAGGAAATGGTAAGAAGAGGAAGACTGGACGTGCCTTGGATATTAAAGGTTGCCGCCGCTGATGTTGTCCCGACTGAGACATTCCCCAGTATATAACTCAAATCTGAACCGCTCTTCGTCCAATAATTTAAACTAAAAAGAGAGCTGGTGGTGGTAGCGATAATTTGACCAGATTGATTAACGGCCAAGAATGAAGAAGCCAGACCGGTTAAGTAGGCGGCGGTGCCAACGGTTAAGTTAGTGGTGGAAGCATTGGTGAGAATTGTTTTGCCTAAGATCGTCGTTTGACCGGTGGAGGAACCAAGGGTGG
>CAIKBK010000105.1 GCA_903825615.1 Candidatus Vogelbacteria bacterium
CTGCATTTGGATAACTGCCATACCCTTCGCCATTATCTTGAAATATTATTGAAGAAGTAGTAGTAATAAAATTATGAAAGTTATCTTATTACAAGACGTCGCCAAGGTGGGACGCAAGCACGAGATTAAAGATGATAATGACGGCTTTGCGCGGAATTTTTTGTTGGGGAACAATAAGGCCATCCTTGCTAATCCCGCGAATCTCTCTCGGGTTTTGGGGCTTAAACAAGGCCAAATAGAACAGACTAAAAAAACTTTAACTCTAGTTGATCAATTTTTAATCAAAGCCGGGGAGAGCCCTCTGGTTATTAAAGTTAAGGCCAACGCGACAGGCCATCTTTTTGCTTCGCTTCACGAGAAAGATATTGCCGAAGCAGTGAAGAAAAGTTTGGGTGTAGACTTACCAGCTGATCTTATTATTTTAGACAAACCAATCAAAGAAGTGGGGGAAACAAAAATCGCCCTCAAGACAGGCCTGCCTGCGCAGGCAGGCGATTCTCGTAAAGATTTTATTCTTAAAATTGAGGCTATTTAGCTTCGACCGAGACTGAACGCATAATCTTCATTCGGCCATTGAAACCAAGCTTACGTTTGGTGCTGAATTTTACTTTGCCTTCGGTCTTAGCGAAGATGGTGTGATCTTTGCCTAGTGAAGTGTTCTGGCCAGACATAATCTTAGTCCCGCGTTGGCGTACAATAATATTGCCGGCACGAGCAATTTCTCCGTCATGTAATTTGGTTCCTAGGTACTTAGGATTAGAGTCTCTTAAGTTTTTGGCAGTACCACCAGCTTTTCTATGTGCCATATTGCTATAATTGGTATAATATTAACCATATGAGTATAAAGGAAATATTAGGAAAAGTAAAGTTTTACGAGAAAGAGCTTTTTGTCGCTTTATTAGTAATTCTTGTCGCTCTGCTTGCTTTTGGTTTGGGGCGCTTGTCTCGTCTGGAGTCTAGTCATGAGCCGATTAGAATAGAAAATGCTATAGAAAAATAATTACCCAGACCGAGGGGCCTGGGTAATTGTAGAGATGGGGGAGGCGAAGCGGGGACTTAGTCCCAGACCAACTCGGAGTAGCGGAGCATGATTTCGCGGAGCTGAGCGGGCTCCATCTTCCTCTGTTGTTCTTTCGGAGTGATGATTTTGGCTCTCACCATATCATCGAGGATCTTCTGGGTTAACGCCGGGTAAGACTCGGTGTCAGCGGCTTCCGAGACCATCTTCCACAAGGTCTTGGCCTGACTGGTTTCTCGGTAGATTTCCCAGCGCTCGGTTTCTCGGGGATCGTCAGTCAAGTCTTCGATCTTGAAGAAGAAATACTCTCCCTTCTCAAGGAAAAAGACTCGACCCTCGTCACCAATCATTTCTGGGATAATTACCGCCCCATGTTTGATTAGGCATTCCTTATGATCCTGGCCCATTTCGAAGTAATACTTCGTCACTTCGATGTTCTTCGACCAGAGGGCCTTACGGCCTTTTATCTGGAACGAATTACTTTCGGCCAGAACCGTTCCTTCGAAGTGGTGCTTTACCACCTCAGAGGTCTTCGTCCAGAAGGCTTGTCGTCCTTCCACCTGGAATGGGTTACTGTCAGCCCAGATCGTTCCGGCCGACAACATCAACATCAGAACACAACACGCTAATAGTTTCTTCATCTTGGGCACTCCTTCCTGTTTAACCTCTTCTTTTCATAGCTCGACACACACCGTGTTAGAGCTTACTATCCGTCTTTATTTATACTACAAAAATGATATTTAGTCAATGTATAAAAATAGAGGCCCTGCACCAAGATGGTGCAGAGCTCTCGCCAAAAAAGAAAGGCCGTTAACGACGGCATCCAACCACCGCCCCACGCGGTGTGCGCATAGATCTGTTGGGCTTGCTCTCGGGGAGTCTCCTCCACTTCTTGTGAGGACTTTCTTCTTCTCCTTCTTCTGTGTCATCTTCGGCAGGGGGAGTTGTCGTGGTGGGGGAGGGGGCGCCGTTTTGAAATGCTAGCACGAACATGGGGTTTGGCATAAACTCTCTTCTCCTTCTTTCTTTGGTTGTGATTTTGACTGATCACCGGAATCAGTCTCCTTTGTCCAAAAGCAAGAATACCTAAAACAAAACAAATTGTCAAATATGTAAAGGGGGAGGGGTAAAAAGCTGTCTGTGGATAACTATGGTATATGTCGCACAACATAGATTTTGCGACGTAGGCCTTATAATATAACCTTTAATTTAAACAAAAAGAAAACCGGGGCTTAAATCCCCGGCTCTCTTCTTTGCTTAGGCATTACTGGTTGCACCTTCTTTGTCCCAACAGGGCTTACTCCAATTCCAGTGCTTATTTCCCTCTTTCTTCATCAATTGCATGGCATATTCTATATTGCCCTTAGTTGTATGAATATCGAGGTCTAAAGCCTGGCTTTGGCGGAGGTGCCACTTCTCATTGATTTGGAAGACACCAGCGTCGGCTGGATTCTTCTTGCCGTGGAGGATCTCACCAGCCTCATTGTATTGTCTGAAATTGCTTTCGCACATCGCAATACGAAGGGCGGTGTCGGTATGGATACCATATTTGTCGCTGGCCTCAATGATTTGGTCATAGATTTTGGCGCTAGCAATACTCGTTGGGCGTTCCACACTATAGGTTTCGACTATGGCTGTTCGGTCTTTAATCTGATCAGTTAAGATCGGATTA
>CAIKBK010000106.1 GCA_903825615.1 Candidatus Vogelbacteria bacterium
TGGAGAGTTTGGCGGGGGTGGGGAAAGTAACACGAATAAGTAGGTCGCCACGACGAGAGCCACCACGAACGGGCACGCCCTTACCTTTGACGCGCAAGATCTCACCATAAGTAATACCGGCCGGCACTTTGAGGGTCAGTGGGCCATCAAGCGTCTCAAGTTTGTAATCGGTACCAAGGAGAGCATCGGTTAATTTAATTTTAATCTCGGTGACAAGGTCGTAACCAGCGCGCTTCCACATATTATTTTTCTCAATATGGACTTTGACATACAAATCTCCCGCTTGGCCACCAAAGACCGCTTCGCCAAGACCCGCGAGACGAATCATCTCGCCCGCTTCGAGGCCGGCCGGAACTTTAACCTTAATGTTCTCCTGTTTGTTTAAAACACCTTCGCCACGGCAAGTTTGGCATTTTTTCTCGGGCACTTCACCACGACCCTGACAGACATCGCATTCACGGGATGATTGGAAGACACCAAAGATTGAACGTCTGGTCTCATTGACCTTGCCCTTACCCCCGCAAGTTGGGCACTTCTTCATTTGCGAGCCGGCTTCGGCCCCCGAACCATGGCAAGTATCGCATTGGCTGATCTTATTAATTAAAATTTGTCGCTCAACGCCGAAGATGGCTTCTTTAAAACTAATTTGGATATCGACAGAGATATCTCTACCTCTTCTGGTTCGACTTCGCTCACCACCTCTGCCACCAAACATTTCTCCGAAGATATCACCTAAATCAAATTCAAATCCCTGACCTCCATTTGCATTTTGGAAACCAGAGAAATCAAAACCACCGAAGCCTTGTCCACCGCCAAAGCCTCCACTGGCTCCCGCTTCACCAAATTGATCATATTGCGTGCGTTTATTGTCATCGGAAAGAATCTGGTAGGCCTCGTTGATCTCCTTGAACTTAGCTTCATCACCGCCTTGTTTGTCGGGGTGGTATTTATGGGCAAGTTTATGGAAGGCCTTTTTGACCTCCTCCTTAGAGGCCCCCTTCTCCACGCCGAGAGTTTTATAATAATCCTTAGCCATATAGTGAATTTTATTATACTGCACAAGGCCCTTTGGGGCAAGATGGCCATATTTTTTATAGGACAATAAAACTTGACAAATAGTCAAATTGGGTGTACAATGGAAAGAGGATAGTAAATGTGCCCGAAATAAGGGCTTGGACGTTGTTAAGGAAGGAGATTCACCCATGAAGAACAAGAGTAAGGATCCGAAGCAAGAAAGCGAGAAATCGCGTCTTGGGAGGGCGTTAGCCGAAGCCAAACGCCGGACCGAAAGCGTTGAGGATCTCGAGCATGACGACGATATCGTGGTGGCCATGGCTTGTAAGAGAGCCCACGAAAACTGGCCGGAGATCTTGAAAACCCTCGAAGGGGCGGTCAATGACTACTTCAAAGGAGAAGGACCTCAGTCCATCGAGGTGAGGTTCAAGATAGCTTTCCATGGTCGAGACGGGATGGTTTGGGCGGCTGCCTATGAGGGAGCCATCCGAGCGCTTCTGCCCGAGGGCTTCACCGCCGAAGACGACCGGACAGTCTGTTTTCCGGAATCTTCGGCCTTCAGCATCAACTGGTGACAACAAGGTTACCCTGTACCCCCCCCGCTGCTGCGCAAACGGAAAAATCCGCTTGCCTCCGGCGGGTTTTTCCATTTCAAAAATTTTAATTATTTAGTTTCGGCGTCTCTTACGTTCCCCTCGCCGGTTTGTTGTGTGTCATCTTTCTTCTCTTCAGCTGGAGGGGTTTGGTTCTTCATCATGGCTTCGCCGATTTTTTGCATTTCTTGTGAGAGGGCTTCAGTCGCTGTTTTGATAGCGGTAAGATCTTCGCCATCCTTTACTCCCTTCAATGCCGTAATTTTATCTTCGACTCCCCTCTTAATTTCTTCACCAATTTTTCCCTCCGCATCTTTCAAGCTTTTTTCAGCCGTGTAGATAAGTTGATCAGCCATATTGCGCGTATCAATTACTTCCCTTTTCTTTTTATCTTCTTCAGCATGCAATTCGGCATCTTTTTTCATTTTCTCAATATCTTCTTTACTTAAACTCGTTTTGGCTTCAATGCGAATCGATTGCTCTTTATTAGTGGCTTTATCTTTGGCTTTGACTGACAAAATACCATTCGCATCAAGATCGAAGGTAACTTCAACTTGCGGTAAGCCGCGCGGAGACGGCGGAATACCATCTAAGATAAAACGTCCGAGTGTTTTATTATCAGCGGCCAACTCGCGTTCGCCCTGCACAATGTGGATCTCCACCGAAGTTTGATTATCAGCGGCGGTTGAGAAAACTTGAGAGCGTGAAGTTGGGATAGTGGTATTGCGATCAATAATCTTGGTTGCGACGCCACCCATAGTCTCAATCCCGAGCGAAAGCGGAGTGACATCAAGCAAAAGAACATCTTTAACATCACCGGCAAAGATCCCGCCTTGGATAGCGGCTCCGAGCGCCACCACTTCATCAGGGTTAATTGTTCGGTTTGGTTCTTTGCCAAATAGATTCTTAACGGCTTCTTGGATAGCTGGCATACGCGTTTGACCGCCAACCATAATAATTTCATCAATATCGCTAATTTTGAAGCCCGAGGCATCCATGGCGCGCTTGGTAATCTCAATGGAGCGATCGATAAACTCACGCGCCAGATCTTCAAGTGTCGCTTTGGTCATACTCATATTGAGATGCACTGGGCCCGAGGCATCAGAGCTGATAAATGGGATGTTAATCTCGGTTTGATTCATGGTGGAGAGTTCGTGCTTGGCTTTCTCGGCCGCCTCTTTCAAGCGTTGGAGCGCCAGTTCGTCCTTGGTGATGTCTAAACCGTTTTGTTTTTTAAATTCATCGCCAATCCACTTAATAATCTTCTGATCAATGTCTTCACCGCCCATATGAGAGTCGCCATCGGTTGATTTAACTTGGATGCTCTGCTCTTCGCTCCCACCAATTATTTCCAAAACGGAGACATCAAAAGTTCCCCCACCGAAGTCATAGACGACAACTTGTTCATCTTTTTTCTTATCCAAACCATAAGCGAGAGCCGCGGCTGTTGGTTCATTAATAATACGGCGTACCTTGAAGCCGGCAATTTCACCAGCATCCTTGGTCGCCTTGCGTTGTGAGTCGTCGAAATAAGCCGGCACGGTAATAACCGCTTCTTCAATTTTCTCACCCAGTTTGGCTTCGGCATCATGCTTTAATTTCTGTAGAATCTGCGCCGAGACCTCTTCTGGTCTTAGACTCTTATCGCCCATTTTTACCTGCACACCGCCATCAGTGGATTGCTCCATGACGAAAGGCACCAGACCCTTGTCTTTCTGTATATTGGGGTCATTAAACTTGTGACCCATCAAACGTTTGATGCCCGAGATAGTATTTTTAGGATTAGTAATCGCCTGACGCTTGGCGAGTTGCCCCACCAGCCTCTCGCCGGCCTTAGACATGGCCACAATAGATGGCGTGGTCCTCATGCCTTCGACGTTCTCAACAATCTTGGGAGAACCGCCTTCAACTACCGCCATCGCGGAGTTGGTCGTACCTAAATCAATACCTAGAATTTTTGCCATATTGTTTTTACTTGCCCCGTTATAAGCGGGGTGAAATTAATGTTTATAATGCTTAACTTTAACACTCGCCGGTCGAATAATTTTATTTTGCATTTTATAACCTTTTTTAATTATTTCAACTATCTCGTCGTCTTCTTTTTCTTTCTCGGTTGGGACAGTCCCGATTGATTCTTGTTCGTGATGATTGAATTTTTCTCCAATCTTGGGGTTGACCTCTTCGACGCCGTGATCACGCAGGATATTTTGTAATTGATTATAGATATATTCTATACCTTTGCGCCAATTCTCGGGGGCTTGTAGCCAGGCTTCTTTATTGCTGAAAGCGAGTTCAAAACTGTCAGCGAGAGTGAAGAGGTCTGCGAGCACTCCTTCTTTGGCCCATTTGGCGAGCTCGTGACTGTTTGCCTCATGTTCTTTTTTAAGGTTCAGGTAATCGGCTTTGGCTCGTTGCCAACCGGCCAGATAATCACCCCGCTCGGTGTGGCAGGTCTTGAGTTCGGTCCGAAGTTTTTTTAATTTATCGGCCATATCAATTCCCTCTGGAGTGTTATCCTCCAGATTTTCTTCAAATTCAAAATCTTCCTCTTCTTTTAGGTTTTTATCAGTCATAAAAGCCGATTATTTGTTCTATTGTAACACTTTTGCTAAAGCTTTCAAGTAGACGAAACCAGCCCAATCCCTTAAGGATTGGGCTGGTTGAATTTTTAACGCTTGGACCATTGAGGAGACTTGCGAGCTTTCTTTAAACCGAACTTGCGGCGCTCCTTTTCGCGAGCATCACGAGTCAGCATTTTTTCTTTTTTAATCAGAGGTTTGATTTCTGGTTTGATTTTGATGATGGCGCGACCGAGACCCATTACTAAAGCATCAGCATGAGCGCTAATTCCCCCACCGACAATCTTGGCAGAAATAGCGTAGGCGCCATGTTCACCGATCTTAGCTAAGGCTTTCTTAACGCGCTCGCGCATCTCAATAGTTGGGAAATAGGCGTCTAAGGTCTTACTATTAACAATTAGGCTATCTTTACTCGCCTTGGTGAGACGGACACGAGCGGTGGCCGTCTTGCGACGCCCGACACCTTCAAAATATTTTTCTTTAGTAGTAGTTGCAGTTGCCATATTATTCAGTGATTATTAAATTTTTCATCATTACGGCGCGCAAGCGATTGGCTGGCAACATTCCGTAAACCGCTTTTTTAATTGGCTCGGCCCAGCCCTTCTTCTCGATCATCCGACCCAAAGTCGTCTCGCGCAAACCACCAGGGTGACCAGTATAGTGTTTATAGACCTTCTCCTTCAGCTTCTTTTGGGTGGCATCAATACGACTCGCGTTAATAACTTTAACAGTAACTTTTGGCGCTAAGTGCTTAACAAAAGTAGTGGTATCTTTACCACGCAGAACTTTAGCTACTTCAGAGGCAACACGACCGAGGGCTTGGCCGGTGGCATCAATCACATATTCTTTTTTCTCAGTTTGCTTTTCCATAAAATTATACAAATTCAATCACGGCCATTGGGCTACCATCACTTAGGCGGCGGCCAAGTTTAGTAATGCGAGTATAGCCACCACGGCGCGCGACAAAGCGGGGGCCAAGTTCAGTAAACAATTTAGCCGTAACTCTTTTGTTCTGACCGAGTTTCTCAATCACGAGACGGCGGTTGGCCAAAGTATCTTTCTTCGCCTTGGTCACCAACTTCTCAACATAAGGACGAATCTCCTTAGCCTTTGGTTCAGTCGTGGTAATCTTCTCTTTCAAAATAAGATTGCTCGCCAAAGAGCGTACGAGAGCGGTACGGACTTTCTTAACACGATTGAATTTTCGGCCTTTGGCTTGGTGACGCATAATAATTTATTTAAGGTTTAGACCATAATCTTCTAACACTTTTTTGATTTCTTGTAAACCTTTTTCACCGAGACCCTCAATTTCTTTAACATCAGACTCTTTTTTCCTTGAGAGGCCACCAATTGTGCGGACACTGGCATTGGTGAGGGCTTTTTGGGTACGAACCGATAGGCCCAGGTCCTCAATTTTGGTTTTAAGGGCATCTTCTTCGCTGTCGGTTCCGCCGGCTTCATTTTTAATCTCTTTGGCTGTCGGCATCACTTCTTCATCATCTTCTTCTTTAAAACCAATAATGGCCTTAAGCTGATTGACCATAATTTTGATACTTTGCTCTAGAGCTTCGCGCGGAGTGAGCGTGCCATCAGTCTCAATGTGAATGATTAATTTATTGAAGTCAGTGCGATTACCGACACGCATATTCTCTACCTCATAACTAACCTTCTTGATTGGAGTGAAGGCGGCGTCAAGGGCGATATTGCCTACCTCGATGCGGTCCTTCTTAAGTACTTCGCTGGGGACGTAGCCAAGACCCTTCTCTAAGACAATCTCCGCTGAGAGAGTAGTGTTTTTATCGGTTAGGGTAGCAATTGGCTGTTCAGGATTAATAACAGTAACTTGACCGGGAAGAGTTAGATCCTTAGCGGTAACGGTCTTGGGGCCTTTAACCGAGAGCTTAATCGTTTGAGGTTCATCGCCGACAACCTGGAAGCGAATACGTTTGAGGTTAAGGATGATGTTAATAACATCCTCCTTAACACCAGCTAGGGTGGAGAACTCATGATTAACCCCGTCAATTTTGAGCGAAGTAATCGCAAAACCGGGAAGAGATGACAAGATAATTCGACGAAGCGAATTACCGAGAGTGTGACCATAGCCTGGGTAGAGACCCTCAATCTCATAAACACCAGCGAACTCCTTTTCGCTAGAGACACGAGGCTTGGATGGTAAAATTATATTAAAATCCGGCATATTTTTTTAAAGCTATTAATAATAAGTTAGTTTTAACGACTATAAAATTCGAGAATAACACCAAAGTTGATGTTGCTCTCCGTTTGACCAAAGACCGGCTCACCTTTAATAATAGCCTCGCCTTTTTGCAAATCAAAACTTAGCCATTCGGGAGTCGGACGACCAGCCAATTTCTCAGCGAGACCGGCAAACGGGCCCTTGTTGCGGCTGCCTTCACGAATACCGATTTTGTCCCCAATCTTTACCAAGTAGGAAGGGATACGAATACGTTTGCCATTAACAGTAATGTGGCCATGCGAGACGAGCTGGCGAGCAGCCTGACGAGAACTAGTGAGACCTAAACGGTAAAGGACATTATCAATGCGTGACTCCAAGCGCTTATAGAGTTCAACCGAAGCATTGCTCCCAGACTTGCTCTTAGCCTCGTTAACATAATTAGAAAATTGTCGCTCGGTCATGCCATAAGTAAAACGAGCTTTCTGTTTCTCGGTTAACTGCAAGGCGTACTCAGATGGAGCGCCTTTGGGGTGTTTGCCACCACGACGGATGCGATCCGTGCCAGAGACAGTAAATTTGGTGCCTTCGCACTTACCGAAAACACGGTCTCCAACTCGACGACAAATTTTAAATTTTGGTCCTAATTTCATATTTTATACTCGGCGGGGTTTCGGCGCCTTAGGGCCATTAAATGGCACCGGGGTCCGGTCTTTAATTGATAAAATGTTAATACCTTTAGCAGCAAAAGCGCGCATGGCTGACTCGCGACCGGCGCCAACACCCTTAATTACCACATCAACATCCTTAAGGCCCATCGAGAGGCCTTTGTCAGCAATCAAATCACCAACTTTGCCGGCGGCAAAGGGCGTACCTTTCTTGGAACCCGAAAAGCCAAGTGAGCCACTCGATGACCAGACAAAAATATTGCCCTTGGTGTCAGCCAGTGAGACCTTGGTGTTATTATAAGTGGCTTCAATGTTTAAAATGCCGTGGTCAATCTTCTTTTTGGGCACACGAGCGCCACTAGCAGTTTTATTGCTATCTTGGCCAGCTTTTTTGATGATTCTTTTCTTTCCCATAACTCAATATTTTTTGTTTTTTATTTCTTCTCCGTCTTGCGCTTACCCGAACCCATAGTCTTTCTCACATTACCACGACGGGTACGAGAATTGGTTTTGGTGCGTTGACCGCGACTCGGCAACCCTTTTAAATGGCGGGTGCCACGATAACTCTTAATATCTTTTAAACGCTTGATATTACCAGATACTTCGCGCTTGAGATCTCCTTCAATTTTAAAACTCTCAACAGCCTTACGGATTCGATTTTCTTCTTCGGCGGTAACAGCGGGACCCTTCTTGTCGTGAGCGACTTTCGCCGTGTCAAGAATCTGGCGAGAACGGGCCAAGCCAATACCGTAAATTGCTGTCAAGGCATATTCTAACCGCTTAGTATCAGGGATGGTAATACCGGATATACGCATAATTTAGGCTTGCTTTTGCTTGTGGCGAGGCTTATTAGGACAAATAATATAAAGATGGCCACGGCGCTTAACCATCTTGCATTGAGCACATCTTTTTTTGATCGTCGACTTGATTTTCATTTTATCTAAAAGCGTCGAGTGATACGCCCCCTCCCACCATAGTCATCTAGTATTAACTCGACCTTATCGCCTATCAGAACTCGAATCCGGTGCAGACGCATACGGCCGGCCAAATAAGCTAGAACTTCTTGGTCGGGGCCAATTTTCACTTTAAATTGTGTATTGGGTAAAGCCTCGGTGACCACACCGGAAACCGTTTCTTTTTTTTCGTCTTTATCCATTACCAAAATGACTTGCTTATCTTAGCAAATTAAAGGGCTAATCGTCAAGGCTTACTGATGCTAGTCTCGACTCTTATTTTGTCTGGGTCAGAAGGGATGCTCCTAATCCAGGGTGGGGTAAAAACAATGTTAGCAACCTGAATCATTGGGAAATACTTGTCAAAAACAACTTTATAGTTGCTGGTGCCAGCGGTTTGAAGTTTCTTTTTGAGGTCGCCAGCGTCAAAAGTCCAGACCAATTGGCCTGTTCCTTCAAGCTTGAAACTGATTTTTTCTAAGCTGTTAACGTCGGTATTATCCTTATTTAGCAAGCTAAACTTGAAAGTATCCCAATTAATAATGTCAACCGGTTCGTCTTTATAATCGACTATTTGTTGCTTGGCTAGATAAGTGGCCAACTCCTTTTTATTGAAGAGAATGCCCGTTGCGTCAGCGCGCAAAATAAGTTCAGCTTCATTGGCCTTGGCCGGATTACTGACAACTTCGGGGGTAAAATTAGCAACAATGGCTCCACCAAAGAGGACATGATCTTCTACTTGCGGTTTGAGTTTGGTAGAAACAGTAGCCAAAAGTTGCTCCTCGAGAGTTGCTCGGGCTTTGGCCATATCAGCCTCGGAAACCTTAGGTCGATTACCGGTAAAACCGCCAGCCATAGGTCCTTTGCTTCGGGCATAGAATTGAGAGAATTTGGCCGAACCCTTAAAGCCAGGAATAGTAAAGTCGGAGCTTTCAAGATTATATTTTGGACCAGGCTGATCGGCGACGACCGTTATTTCCAATTGGCCAGGAACGGCCTCACCCTTGGCATCTTTAGTTTGAGCCGGAATGGTAATTCCTTTCTCAACTCGGTAAATTAGACCATCTGGAGTTTGGAAACGGGTAGTGGCAACCAAGTTTTGGCTGGCGTTAGTAGTGTTGTAAACGATTATTGGGCCACGAGCCTTGATATTCACAGCTTCAGTGCCATTGGCTGGCACATTGATCTTATCTTCCGCCTGAATATTAGAAGCTAGCATAAATTTGAGGCCATCGGCGCTATTTTTACTGGCTTCATAAGTGTTGCTGACCATTAAGCGGCCTTGTTTAGGAGTAACCTTAACCGTAATGTTGGCGAATTGACTAGAAATAGCATAACCGCCAGCAATGACAA
>CAIKBK010000107.1 GCA_903825615.1 Candidatus Vogelbacteria bacterium
ATATTGGCCAGCTTGACCGCTGGGGTCGTGTGGTCTTGGGTGTGGCCACCTTGCTTTTAGGCATTAGCACTTGTTGGTGCCCGGCTTGGTTCCTCTTCTCTGGTTTTATGTTTTTTGAAGCGATATTTAGTTGGTGCTTGCTCTATGCGGCCCTGGGCAAGAATACCTGTCCGGTCTAAAAAATAATAAAAATTACCGAAAAACGATCGGTCTGGCAAGGTTGACAATTATTCGGTGATGGAAAATAATTAAAGTTGAACCAAGAAGGGAGGTGATCCCTATCTGGCGAAGCACGTCCTGTGCCTCGTCGCGCGAAGGCGGAGTGTTCTATTACTTCGTCGCGCCAAATTCCTACTGCTGAGGGCAGTTGGGAAGCCCCGCGGAGACCATCCGGTCACCGCGGGGCGTTCTTTTTTGAGTGTGATATAATTTTAATTATGATTGACCAAATAAAATCTTTATATCAAGGTGCGATTATCGGCGAGAGCTTGTCTGACGAGCGGATCCTGAATAGCTTAGATCTAACCAGCTTTACTGTTACCGAAGAAGAAGATCCGGCCGAGCGTTGGCATATCTATAAGGTGCTCGTTACACGCGAGGACATAAAGCGTCTGGCTCAGAATATTAAACCAGGGTGGTACATGCACTTCTGGCTAGGACGAGAAGTAATTGTTGCTTTTGCCAGTCAGCAATTCGAATTTAATTATGACAATAAGAAATCCTGGCAACCAGCCATTGATTATGGTCTCTCGATGGGTATTCCGTTAGAACAATTGGATTTTCCCATCGACAAACAAAAGTAAAACCATGTTTCTTAATTCCCAATATCTTAGCCTAACTTTTCCCGGCTGGGGCTCATTTATTATTGACAAGTAATATTATTATGGTATAATCAAAAGATAGCTAATCAATAGGGATTAGCCACACTGTTCCTTGGAAGGAGGTGAGAAATATGGACCAAGCGAAAGAAATCCGCATATTGCGCGGAATCGCTATGGAGGTGATCGCCAGTGAGATTGGCCGAATCCTACCTGCTAACGAGTACAATCGTCGACTCGGGAAGTTTGCGGAATTGACCGGTGAAGACATTGAGGATGTCCGTGAGGTTGTCGACGTACTTCTCGATAAAGCTGTCACCGAGATGACCACGAAAGCGAAGTCCCTCTCGTCTACGCCGAAGAAGTCGGGGGTGAAGCGAGGCTCCGGAATCCCGGGCGATGTATTCATGAAGTCGGGACGGGCGAAAGAAGGAGCACCCGCGTGAAGGCCGGCAAGGTCGGGGACATTGTCCTCCTAAAGGGTAATTTGCTCTCCCTCGCTTGGCGAGGCTAGGGCAAGAACAAGAACCCTCCTCCCGGTTGGTTACTGGTCCCACGAGTGCTTGCGCTCGTGGGACCATTCTTTTTTATAAATACACTTTTGCCCGAACTGGTTTCTTGGTGGTATAATTGAGAGATGAGAAGTTTAATAATTAAATAAATATGTATACTATCATCATCATCGTTGTTATAGTTCTCGCCTTCGCTATCTTTTTTACCTATACTTCTTAGTATGAAATTATATCTTGTGCGTCATGGGGAGAGTGAAGCCAATGCCCGGGGTCTACGCTTGGGGCCAGTTAGCAATCTGACCGATAAGGGGAGGCGCCAAGCCGTTTTTTTAGCTGAACGCTTTAAAAATATTCCTATCGACATAATTGTTTCCAGTACTCTTAACCGTGCCTTACAGACGGCGGAGATTATTAATCAAACTCTTAAAAAGAATCTTCTCCAGAGTGACTTGCTTGTTGAAC
>CAIKBK010000108.1 GCA_903825615.1 Candidatus Vogelbacteria bacterium
CGAAATTAATTACCTTGGCCCGCCGGCGCATTTCTTTAGTTACTTCTTCTTCTTTAACACCAAAGACTTTAGAGGCCACCGAGGTATGAATATCTTTACCTTCTTTAAAAATTTTGACCAAATCAGGATCCTCTGATAAGGCGGCCAAAACACGCAACTCAATCTGGGAGTAATCAAAGGCCAACAACTTGTAACCAGCTCGAGCAACAAAAGCGTTACGAATAGCGGCTCCTTGCTCACCCCGAGTTGGGATATTCTGGATGTTGGGATTGGACGATGACATGCGCCCCGTTGTTGTCCCCGCTTGATTGAGGGTGGCATGGAGAACGTCTTCTTTGTCTAAAAGGTTCGGCAAATTATCGATGTAAGTGGTTAGAAGCTTCTGTAACTCACGGTAAGCCAGAATTTCTTCAATAATTGGATGAGTATCTTTTAGTTTAATGATCTCAGACTCACGTGTAGATTGACTACCCCCCGCTGTCTTCTTGAGGCCTTTGACGGATAACTGCAATTTGGTAAACAAAATCTCACCCAGCTGTTTGGGAGAATTGATATTGAATTCTGAACCAGCCAGCTTATAAATTTTTTCCTCTAAATTAGACAGTTTGGCATGATAGTCGAAAGAGAGATCAGACAATAATTTCTTATCAACCTTAATCCCCCGCCCTTGAGCCTCTTCAAGGATTGGAATAAGAGGAAGCTCAACTTCCCGATAAACTTTAGCTAAACCGAGTTTTTCTATATCAACCAATAACTTGGCTTTAGCTTTAACGAGACCTTCGGTTCCTGTCTGCGCAGGCAGGTTGGCGTAACTAAGAATGTCTTCCAGCTTAGGGCTAGTAGTATCAGAATTAATGAGCCACAGAGCAATGGCGAGAGGCTTAATCTCTTTACTTTCAGCCTCTATGTGAAGTACGACTTCGGGCTCACTTGAAGTTGGACTTCCCACAATCGGCCCTCCCAACTTCTTCACCCGGCCAATTAGAGTCCTAAATTCCAACTCACTAAATAATTCTTCAGCTTTCGCTGAATCAAAAGTCTTAACCCAAGTCTGCTCGGGTAATTTAAAATCAATCTGGGCGTCACGCCTGATCGTAGCCAAGGTTTTAGAAAAAATGGCCTCTTCTTCACTCGCCTTTAGAATCTCAATAATTCTCGCCTTCACCCCCTTAGCCAACAGGACTTGTTCGTCTTTTTTAATTTGTTTGTAAATACTTTCAATCTCGCCAAATTCTTGGATAAGAGTGGTAGCGGTTTTCTCGCCTATCCCCTCCACGCCAATAATATTATCTGACGGGTCACCACGCAGACCCTTGTAATCAATTAAATATTGGGGTGCAAAACCATAACGCTCACGCACACCCTTCTCGTCATAAATAACAGTGTCATTCAAACCCTTCTTTAGGGTAAAAACAACGACTCGATCGTCATCAACTAATTGCAGAGTATCCATATCGCCCGAAGCAATTATAACTTGGGTGTCTTTCTCTTTCTTTAACTTTTCTACTATCGTCCCAATAATATCATCGGCCTCAAGACCGGCTTGGTCAAAAATCGGGATATGAAGAGCGGTGAAGATATCGCGTGAGCGAATAATTTGGGCGACAAGTTCAGGCTCCGCCTTAGGCCGCTTGGCCTTGTAGTCCTCATAAATCTGTTTGCGAAAAGTTGGCTCCGCCCGATCATAACAGGCAAAAATATAATCCGGCTTAAGCTCGGTAATAATACGGATAAGCATTGAGGCCAGGCCGTAAAGTCCGCCCGTTGGTTCACCCTGGCTCGAAGAGAAATCGGGTAGGGCGTGATAAGCCCGATGCAAGATCGCATGAGCATCAATCAAGACTATTTTTGTTTTGTAGCTGTTTCGGGCCATTGTATTTCTCTAGTGTTCTCGTCGATAAATTTAAAATTGATTTGCTGTTCAGCTCCTGTAAAAATGTCAGTCACCCGCTCTGGCCATTCTAACATAATTAGATTACGAGGATTAGAGGCAATCTCCTCCCAACCCAGACTAAGTAGATCTTGGCCTCTATTTAGACGATAAGCGTCAATATGAATAAGTTTTTTAAAAATAGGGTGATTCACCTTATAGCCCTTCATCAAAACAAAAGTTGGGCTGGTAACATAATTCTTAACTCCCAGCTCACGAGCCAGTGCTTGAGCAAAAGTAGTCTTACCCGAACCCAAATCGCCCCTAAGTAGCAAAATTGTCGCCCCCTTCTTGTTTGACTTAAGATTTTTTAAAATAGTCGAAGCAATGTCAGCCGTATCGGCTAGTGATTTAGAAATAACTTTCATCAACATAAGCGTAACAAAAAACAAGACAAAAAGAAAAGCCCCTCCAGTAAAGAAGGAGCGATTCTCCTTTCTACTGTCGGGGCTTAGGTGACATTGATTTGTTAGCGCGTATGGCGAACGTTATAGCTTCCTCTACCCATCATCGGGGGACGAGGTGCTCGATACGCCGGTGCTTGGTACGAGCGATTCCGGTTATCGAGGATAAGCTGATGGGCAAAATTCTGGTTGTCCAACCGACGTTGATTTTCGAAATTCTGGTTGTCCAACCAACGTTGATTTTCGAAATTCATTTGGTCAACCATCATTTGGCGCTGGAAACTACTGTCATAGTCACCGATCACCGGCACACAACCATAACCGCTATTACCAACGCTCACCGACACGGATCGCCCGTGACCGAATTGGTTGTAGCCGATGGATACCGGCGGCAACACTATCGGCGCCGGCGCCATAACAACGGGTCTCTCAACGATAATAGGAGCAGGAGCTCCAGGAATCGTCGAAACTGGTGCGTAAGCACCCGTTGTCGCACAGCCAGCCATTGCAACCAATACCAAACTAACGATTATCACATTCACAAGGTGCATTTTCTTCATGGGGTTCTCTCTTTCTGTATAAGGCGACTCATAATGAGTGCCAGTTGATTGCCAGTTACCTACCCAATTTCTACCTTAAGTATAGCATATATGATATTATTTGTCAATACCTGTTAGGCTATTTCCCTAAAAATGCCCTAATTGAGGCCTCTTTTTACTTATCCACATTTGCGTTAAGTTTAGAGAGTGCTAGTAATGTACTAAGGAACGCGGTAAAATTATATAAAATGAGTAATGATCCATCTAAACAAGGGGTTACTGATGAACAAGTTTCTGACTTGCGAAGCCGAGAGGCCGAAGAGCTCGCTCAATTGATGGCCACGAGACATAAACTCCCCTATATTGATCTAACCCGCACCCTCATTAATACCGATGCTCTCCGTCTAATAACCGAACCTGATGCCAGGGCCGGCAGTATTGTCGCTTTCCAAGTTTCGGGGAAAAACGTTAAAGCCGCAATAGATTCCCCTGATACCCCTAAAACACAAGAAATTTTAAATGAGTTACGAAACAAGAATTTTAATGTTTCTCTCTATATTACTTCAGTTAGTGGCTTAGAGAGTGGCTGGGAAAAATATGAAGAAATTTCAAAATCGGAAAAATCTAGCGCTGGTCTAATTGAAATTTCTAGCGACAGTATTACTAGTTACACAACAAAATTTAAAACTCTTAAGGATATTCAGACTGAGATAGATAACGAAAGCAACTTATCCCAAAAACAAGGCGGGATATCAGTGATTCTCGAAATTATTATGGCTGGCGGTCTGGTA
>CAIKBK010000109.1 GCA_903825615.1 Candidatus Vogelbacteria bacterium
ACCCGACAAGGAATTTCGCTACCTTAGGACCGTTATAGTTACGGCCGGCGTTCATCCGCGCTTCGGTTCAAGGCTTGCACCTCTCCCCTTAACGTTCGGACACTGGCCAGGCATCAGCCCCTATACATAAGCTTGCGCTTTCGCAGGGACCTGTGTTTTTGGTAAACAGTCGCTTGAGATCTTTAGCTGCGGCCCGACTTGCGTCGGGCAGGCCTTATCCCTAAGTTACGGCCGCTTTTTTGCCTAGTTCCTGAACGAAGGTTCTCTCGTACACCTTGGCACAATTATGCCTACCCACCTGTGTCGGTTTACGGTACGGTTACCAACAGTTTAGCTCTAGAGGTTTTTCTTGGTAATCCAAGCAATTGAATCGGGTCGGCTAATGCTTTCCCTTTCGCCGGTTCACGAGTTGATGACTAGTGCATTTACACTAATCGCCCGTTCCCCAGCAACGTCTATAGCCAAAAAACGCTCAATCTTATAAATTACGTCACCCCATCAAAAACTGTCGGTAGTGCTGGAATATTAACCAGCTCTTCCATCGATTACGCCTTTCGGCCTCATCTTAGGATCGACTAACCCTGGGTCGATTTTCGTTGCCCAGGAAACCTTGGGTTTACGGTGTGTGGGGTTTTCACCCACATTTTTGCTACTTATGCCAACATTCTCCCTTCTGTAACCTCCACCTCGCCTCACGGCTGGGCTTCAGTGATTACAGAATGCTCCCCTACCCCTTATATCTCAAAGATATAAAGCCGCATATTCGGTACTAGATTTAGCCCCGGTACATTTTCGGCGCAAATCGACTGGACCAGTGAGCTGTTACGCTATCTTTAAAGGATGGCTGCTTCTAAGCCAACCTCCTGGTTGTAAAAGTCGAATCACCACCTTTTACACTTAATCTAGATTTAGGGACCTTAAATGGCGGTCTGGGCTGTTCCCCTTTTGTCATATGGAGCTTTGCCCCCACAGACTGACTCCCTCTAAGTTACACTCTGGTATTCGGAGTTTGATTAGGAACAGTAGGTTTCCCTCTGCTCCCATTCAGTGCTCTACCCCCAGAGATTATAGAGAGGCTAGCCCTTAAGCTATTTCGGGGAGAACCAGCTATTACCGAGTTCGATTGGAATTTCTCCTCCAGCCACAGCTCATCCCATCGTTTTGCACAGCGAACGGGTTCGGACCTTCACTAGTTGTTACACTAGTTTCATCCTGGCCATGGCTAGCTCACCCGGTTTCGGGTTTATTCTATGCTGCTTAAAGATAATTAGCCGAAAGCCAAGAAGTTGGCTTACAGCTAATTATCTAAATACGGGCTATTAACCCTCGCTTTCACTCTGCCTGCGTCCTTTACGGACTTAGACAGCAACACACAATAACTCGTTGGCTCATTCTTCAATAGGCACGCCGTCATTCCGCCGAAGCGGAACTCCGACTCTTTGTAAGCATATGGTTTCAGATACTATTTCATCTCCCTCACCGGGATGCTTTTCACCTTTCCCTCACGGTACTTGTTCACTATCGCTCATAGATAAGTATTTAGCCTTTCCATATAGTCATGGAAGCTTCCCACAAAGTTTCTCGTGTTCTGTGGTACTCAAGATTGGTAACCACAAAGGTATAACCCATTTCGCGTACGGGACTATCACCCGCTCTGGTTCCTTTTTCCAAAGGATTCTGCTATGGAAGTTAAATTTTTTGACCTTTGTCTAATTGTTGTATGGAAATTAACGTTACCACCTTACAACACCTTGCCAGCAACGGCATACACCTTTAAGCGTTTAAATCCACAAGTATAAATACAAGCTTCATTAAACACCACACTGGTAAGGTTTAGGCTCTTCCCCTTTCGCTCGCCACTACTTAGGGAATGCGTCACGCTAGGCGTGACAATTTTTTCTTTTCCTCTGGGTACTGAGATGTTTCACTTCCCCAGGTTGTCTTCATACACCTATGTATTCAGTGTATAATAATCCGATCTTCAATCGGATTGGGTTTCCCCATTCGGAGGTCTCCGGATCAAAAGTCGCTTGCCACCTCCCCGGAGCTTATCGCAGGCTGCTACGTCCTTCATCAGCTATCTATGTCGAGGCATCCACCATATGCACTTGTTTGTTTAACCACAAAAATTATAGAAAATAATTTTTGTTTTTTGCAGTATAAATATTTTTTTGCTAGTTGCTCATTACATACGTATTTAGTTGTTAATGTTCTGGGACTATTTTAAGTCCTTAATTCTATATGGGAATTAGGAAATGGGCAATGGTAACTAGTTCATGGAAAATTTTTATTTTAAAATATTTTTCCAAGACCTAATGCCAAATGCCTAATGCCAAATGCCTAATACAGTATTAAAGTCTCAAAGTAATTAAAAAAACCGCTTACCAGCGGCTTTCACGACACAAAAATCACACGAGAGCTTATCCGCTTGGTTTAGTTAAAAATAATCTTGCTTTTGCCATAGGAAATAAATTTTTAGATATAACCTTTTCCACAGGTAACATTATTATATACATAACTAAAAAGGCTGTCAAGTAGTTTAAATATAGAAAGTTTGTCATGAATATATTATAACCCTAAATTAGAAAAAAGTCAAGGTAAAACGCATCGTTTAATCGTAACATTGACTTTCTCTGTATATTTTTTCTTACAACTAACCAATGATTTGCGCGAATGCAATTGACAATAAAACAATGGCAAAGGCAACGGCCTTTTTCCACTTTAAGGGTTCTTTTAAGAAAAAAACAGAGGCAAGATAAACAAGCAAGGGCTGTAAAGAAAATATTAAAACAGTATAAATAATACCTGAACGCTGATAACTAAAGTAGTACAATATCCAGGCGATTGAAGTGAGTATGTTAGTCATTAGTAAAAGCAAAAATGTCTTGAAACTAATTTTTTGCGCATATTTCACAAACAATGGCCCCAATACGAGCGCGACTGCGCCTGTCCGTACGAGCTCAAGCGTGATGGGATTCCAATTTGTTAAAAGCATTTTTGATATTAAGGCATTAAGTGGCATCATTGTTAAACACCAAACAAAAAATGGCAAAGTATATTTTGCCATTTTAAGATGATGATTCTCCCAATGGGACCAAATAATAGCTATTGAGGCAACTAGAGCGGGCATAACAACAATAAAATTGCGTTCGTCCACAAAAATTATACTTGTAAAAATAATTATCGGAATATTTTGTAAAAGGCTAATCGTCTGAATCTCCCCTAAGCGGTCAGCATCAAGCGCGCGATAGAAGATAAGATTTGTGGCAATTGTAATTCCAATTGATAAAATTAAAAGCCACCAAAGATTTCCAGCTAATAAAGCAAAGGAAAGCGACGGTCGAAAAATTATGAAAATAAACAGGGTTATCAAAAAAGACAA
>CAIKBK010000110.1 GCA_903825615.1 Candidatus Vogelbacteria bacterium
TATAACTTCAGTAAGCATATTCTTCTCAGCGAGTGTTATCATTTCCTCAATGAGTTTCTTCTTTACCGACGCTAATTCGGTCATCTATAGCCTATTTGAATTATTTTTTACTCCAACGATGTTCCATGGTGGAGCTTTCCAAGGAGCAATGCGCTTTGTCTTTACCTTCTTAATCCCCTCGCTCCTGATTGGGACTTTGCCAGTTGAGGCCATTCGAGATATCTCCCTCATCAAACTTTTGTTGGTTGGTGTCTTAAGTTTTGTTTGGCTTTTTATTTCGCTAAAAATCTTCAACGCTATGGTCAAGCGTTATGAGAGCTCCAACTTTATGACTTTTGGAGCCTAGCCCAACTTTTTTAATCAGCGCTAGTTTGGCAACCCGAGTTAATTTTTTTATCCGTGCTTCTTCTTGAGAAGCCGCGGCCCGGTCTTCGAATTTCTTGGAGTACACCAATTTTACCGGCCGGCGAGCCGCCGTATACTTAGCGCCAAGCTTAGTAGTGTTATGCTCCCTCACCCGCCTTTTAAGATCAGTCGTAATGCCAGTGTAGAGAGTTCTATCCGCACATTTCAAGATATAGAGGTAATACATTATCTTATCTATTTAGATAAGTAATGGTTAGTTGCAGGATAGTGGCAAAAGAGACCCAAAGCAAATAAGGAATCTGAATATAAGTGACCCATCTGGCATAAGGAAAGATCGCTGCCATCGCCCAAATAAGCGTGCCGAGGATAAGCAAGATATCAATCGACGACAAAAGATTATTCTTCAGCCCAAATTGAATGGGTGTAAAAGCAAAATTAAAAACTAAGTTAAGCGCGAAGGGCAAAGCGATAAGCAACCCGATTTTCCCCTGCCACGCTAGATAAAAAACTTTACCAAAAGAAATAGCAATGAGGATATAGAGCACGCTCCACACTGGACCAAAGAGCCATGCCGGTGGCGACCACGTGGGTTTGATAATTTGTGAGTACCAATTATAGGTGTTCATAATAGTTTTTATTTATTATCATCACTCGGCTTCTCCAAGTCGGCCATTTGAATCGGGCTTTGGACCTTAGGTGGTGTCATATCAATTAGGCCAAATTGCTTCTCATAATTCTGAACTTGCTCATTTAGCCACAGGGCAATACTTTTCATAATCTGCGGAGTCGTAACAAAAGAATCAAGATTATTCCCTGAGGTCAGAGCTAGAGAAAAAAGATCTTTGCCGTAGGCACCGATCGCCCCATCACAAAACTTCTTAGGCAATTGATTAAAATCTACTTTTTTTGGATCAATCATAATAATTTTTTATTTTCTAATAATAACTGATTGGAAAAATTGTTCTTGGAAATTGGTGGCACGACGAATTTCGTCATCGCTGATATTCTCCGCCTCCGGCGAGACAATCACTAACTTGTCATCATCATCGTCGGTGCGATGAATAATGGCCACACATTTGCCGAGAAACTCTCCAACCGGCTCACTAATACCCAACACGTAAGCATCCAATTCTTCGCCATCGGGAGCCATAACACCGGGCACAAAACCATAATTAGCATCATAAACAAAATCATACTTAGGATGCTTGGTGCCAAGGGCTCGATCAACCTTTACTTTTACGATTTGACCAAGAAAATTTTCAAATTGGCTTGTTGGCATTTTTTCCATTTTTTATCTTACTTAGTAACACAATCGACATAGGTCTCGAGGTCGCCTTCGATAATAAAGGCTGTATCGCCCTTATTCCAAAAAACTAAACTCTCGTCGGCGGTAGCATAACGGGCTCCACTAGCTGAGATGGATTGAGACAGGGTGAGTTCGCGCCCATCGCTTAACTTAAGGTCCACCGAGTGAGCGCTGGCGTAATTGTGAAATTTAGTCTCGATTGTCTTGCTACCAGCGCAAATAAAAATCGCTTTAATTATCTGGCCCTCCGTTCCTTCTGCTTGCACAATAGAGTCAACCAACTTGGGTACCCACAGCCCCTGCGTGAAAATTAAAACAAAACCGACAATAATCAAAACGAGAAGAATCAGCCGAATAAATCGAATATTATTTTTTATAAACATATGCCTTATATTATATCACTCTCGTCGAGGTGCGCATGATCATTCCAGGTAGTCAAATTCCAGTCTGGCTCGATAGTATCTTCCCCATAAGGTTGACGGCTCTCAAGCAGGGTGATGCCGGTATTCTTCGTCTTAAGTGAAAGCAAAAGATAGCGATAGGTTTGAGAGGTAAGACTGTGACCAAAAATGGCACAAGCAACAAGCATCCGCATA
>CAIKBK010000111.1 GCA_903825615.1 Candidatus Vogelbacteria bacterium
AGCATCTTGTGCGCTACTGCTCAATATTATTTGCTGGTCTTATCCTTAAGAGGATGACCTATAAGAGGAGTGAGGCACTGCGTGACAAGGTACAAATCACGTCCGATATAATTATAAGTCTATAAGACAAGCTCAACAAGTGATAAAGGACAGAATCCTGTGGATAACTAATTCGAGTGAAATTTCTTGTGGATATCTCTTAGGTGTTTGTCGGTCACGTGAGTATAAATTTGTGTGGTTGAGACACTGGAGTGACCCAGCATCATTTGCACTGAACGAATATCAGCGCCATTCTGCAATAAGTCCGTAGCAAAGGAGTGACGCAAGGTATGCGGAGTTACTTTTTTAGTAATGCCCGCTTTGATAGCATATTTCTTGATTATTCTCTCAACACTTCTTGATGTTAATCTATCACTACTTTTACCTGCCCTTCGTAGCTTTAGCGAAGTAGGGTTTATTTCAGACAAATTCGTAAACAAAGCTTCGTCCATATCTTTGCGTTTAGCTAAATAATCACGAATCGCTTCCCTCGCTTTATCAGAAAGAAAGACGAGGCGAACCTTCTCACCCTTGCCACGAATAGAGAATTCGTCACGGGCCAAATTGATAGTGTCGCGATCAAGCGAACAAAGTTCTGACACGCGCAAGCCAGTAGAGAAAAGGAGTTCGAGCATGGCTTTATCGCGTAGAGATTTAACTTCATCATTCTTACCAGTACCTTTTTGATCTTTACTGGGTATAGCAATTAGGCGCTTGAGCTCATCATCATTAATCAGATCTAAGTCACGTCCCGCGGTCTTAGCCAATTCTATTTTCTCCGGCGGGAGAGAGGGGACACCTCGCCGAGCCAAGTATTTAAGAAAAACTCTTAGTGCTATTAGATGATAATTTTGCGTATTCTTTTTCAAAGTGTCCCCGACACTTTGAACCCTTCGAAGTCCGCTTTTGGTGGACGAAGTAGGGTGGTTAGACGATGCCTGACGATTCAGCCACAGACGATATTGACGCACCGCATCATCGCTAATATCCGCCGGGGATTTAACATCAGCTTGCTTAAAAAATCTTGCTAGGTAACGATCATAATTCTCAACCGTCTTCAGCGACCGCCCTTTCTCAATCTCGAGATATTCCAAGAATTCTTGTTTCAACCTATTTAAATCTGCCACGCTTTAATTATAACAGATATTGTGCGACATTGTTTAATTTATTAAACAAGAAGTACTCTTGTGGTGCGACATCGGGGCATTTCTATTGACATTTTTGGCTTTGGTCACCATAATAGACGACGGAATGTTCACACAATCTAACTAGCAACTAGGCGCTTCGCCTAAAGGAGGACACTTGGAAGAAACCACCGGAATCTCATTTGATGGCAATGTTGTCATCATTCCTATTGGAGGAACAGACACTCCAATTGGCCATTTGGAACAAGACGGAGAAGAAGCGATACTGATCATTGACGATCTCCATCCCCATAAGAAATGGGGGGAATGGGATGATTCATTGGCCGCCTTGGCTGAATGGTTGGGACCACTTTGGGTCGTCTGGCCCAGCAATATGCTGAAGACGCATATTGAGTGTTGGGAGAAGGATCGTCAAGTAATTCTCTGTGAGACAATTTCCCTTTTGTCTCGACCCTTTAATAGCCCGGCCGAAGCCGTAAGAGCAGGAAGACTCCTACTCTCCCTGCCGAAAGAGGTTAAGTCTCTTGAGGTCTCCCTACCGCAACAAGACGAGCTTTTTGTCGCTTGAGGGTCGCCCACGTGCACCATCCCCCCGCCACTAGGCGTGGGGGATTGTTTTTTAAGCCGCAGTTGACAATTCGTAAAATTTGTGCCAGAAATGTGAATGGCAAACAACCCAACTAAGTGGTTGGGTAATGATCTTTGGCAATAGAAGAGAAAGAACAAGAAAGCGATACAAAGGAGGTGATGACCATGTCGCTAGATTTCGACTACTACGCAAGTCGGCACAGACAAAAAAGGTGTTACCAGACAAATCAGGACGATAAGACAATGCCGGTTTCCCAACAGATAATTTCGTGGGGAATTGTGCTAGCCTTCATTTTTCTGGTTTGCGACCACTCATGGTGGGCTGGCGCACTGAAAGACCGGGCCGAGAAAGGAGAGTTCCCGGGAACACCTGTTTACGAGCAGGCTCTCAAAGACCTCTCCGAGACCAACGAGGAAATTAGAAAGAAGTTGGCTTCGGGGAAAATATCTCCGGAAGAGACCGCTAGGTTGCAGTATGCTGGCATAGAGTGCTTGAGCAAGATGGGACGAGACTGGAGTAATTTTTCTTCAGGAATCTTCCAACAAGCTGAGGTAGTTTATGCTAAAAACTGGCAACCTTCCGATCGAGATCAGTGGATGAAGAGCCATATCAAGACAGAGACGGACCGGCTAAGTTATGCCAAGGTGGACTTCGGGCAAAAGTTCCTAGACGCGCGAAATGTTTTACCTCGACCAGAATGTCTAGCAGGGATTGACGTTGAAGCGAGAGATTTCCTTCGATTGGGAAGCTGGATTATCAAGTGGTACTACCTCTTGGTGATTCCAATTTTCTTGGTCGTCTTGGTCGGCAAACACTATGAAGGTGTGTCGATTAAGGAGGAGATACTTCTTCAGCCGTCGAGGCTAGTCTGGGCATTCCTTGGTGGTCCAATCGGGCTGTTCAATTTGTCGGGAGTGGCAGCTAGAGTCTATTGTTACAGACGACTACGGCAGCAATTCTTGGCTAACAAGCCTTGGAACTACGGTCTAACGAGACAAGAAGATGAGGCTTTGTGGGTGCAAGTCTACGAGCCAATTCTAAGCTTCGACCAGGCCGTCGAAAAAATGAAGGGTACTGGAAAGAGGATTAGACGTCCACTTGTCGCCTGTATCTTGGCTTGGTTATTCAGTTTGGCTTATCACCAGACCGGTTTCCGGGTTACTGAACAGGTAGCAATCGTCAGTGTCGGGTCACAGGATGGGCAGGAGTCTATTCTGGTACAAAGCGCCAAACCACCAACAACTAAAGGAGTCAGCTTGCTGACAACCATTGTGATGTTGGCCGTTCTGCCGAGTCTCCTAACTTGGCCGAACAGGGAGAAAGTGTCGGAAGTATTAGTGAAATCGACCATGCAACCGGTCCAACATTGCTGTTGGAATCCGGATAAACCGCGCGGTCCGCCGAGTCTGCTAGTTCGGAAACAGTACACAAGCACAACGCTGTGTCTTTCCGGGCTGGCAACAGTTACGGAAGGATAAGACAATGAATAAGATGATGACAGCGTTAATGTTTTGTGTGCTGGCAGTGGCTAGCGCAACGGCAGAAGAACCGGAGAAAGGGATTAACCTCGGCTCGGCCAAGCTCAAGTTGAGCGGAATGACCCAAGTATACGGGTCGTCGGTCGGTGAAGAAACGGATTTTTCTCTCACAAACCTGCGCCTCTGTGCGGACCTTAAGTCCAAAACAGAAAAGTGGGGAGGGCTACTAATCCTTAACTTCGCCAAATTCCAAGAGGATACCGATGGGAACTGGCTAATGATTGCCGATGCATGGTGTGAAGTGGGCGACCAAACAAAGCTTCATGTCGGGCGAATATTTGCGGCTGGCGGTTATACTACCCCGATTGCTGCCCTCAACGAAACCGTGTCATACCCCACCTGTGATCCAACAGGAGCGTTTATCTGGGGTATGCAAGTGGAAAAGTTGTGGGGCGACGAGGATGATGGTGTCCTCCTGCTGGCCGACATCGGTGGTCTATCTTCGGCAACAGCCTTCGATGATCCAAGAAACTGGGAGGGGTTAGAAGCCTCGTTCCGTTTGCAGAAGAACCTTGGTAAGGGAAATTGGTTCGCTGGCACTGCGCAATGGTCGAAAGATTACCTGCGCTTAGCCCTTGACTCCCAATTCCATCTCGCCGAGAATCTCTACTTGCGGAGCGCTCTGTACTGGGCCCAAAATAGTGGGCACGAGAGTAACCTCATTGGCGGATACGTCATGGCCGTGTGGGAACCGATCAATCGGTTCGAAATTCACGGGATGATCGACGCCTGGGACCTGCAAGCCAAAACCTGGCAGGAAACCGAGGTCAACTTCGACAAAGAGAGTGGGGCGATAAGTATTGACCAGGTCGAGCACACAAGCTCAACCGAAAACAACATCGCCGTTACACTCGGAGGTCGAGTGTTCCTAACCAAGAATCGGAAGCTGACTCTAACAGGTGATGTGGTAATGCCTGTCACCGATGAGAAAGAGAAGGCCGATCCTCGGTTTGAAGCAAGGCTCAGTTACGGATTCCAGTTCTAGGCCACTTGGTCTTTCTCCTGTTCTGAAATAAGGGTACCTGCGCTAGCCACCAAACTAGTAGTAAGGGCCCTTTTCTTTTTACCCTTGCAAAAAATTGAGGGGTGTGCTATACTAATAACACCATGATTTCCACAAAAAAGAAAGAGTCCATCATTAAGAAGGTTCAGAAACATGACAAAGACACCGGCTCGGCCGAGGTCCAGATTTCTTTAATTACTGAGAGAATCGAAGAGCTTGCCAGCCATCTTAAGAAAAATCCTAAAGATGCCCACTCTCGTCGCGGTTTACTTAAACTTGTCTCTGATCGTCGTGCTCATCAACGCTATATTGACGCTAAGAAGCGCAAGGCTGACCTTAAAGTCGCTGCTTAATTTTTTTCTTTCTCTTTTGATTCATGATACTATCTAGTTGGATAGTTATGTTATTTTTTATTAGGTCGCTCTATTATTAATTTTTATAAGTTCACCCAGTTGAGTAATGGTGTTTAAACACCATAAAATTCTACGAATTTTTACTCAACAGGGTAAATAATTTTTTATGAGTATTAAACATAAGAATCAGCGTGTTGGTGTTTTTATCGACACACAAAACCTCTACCATAGCGCCAAAAATCTCTATGGTGGCGCTCGCGTTAACTTCGGCCAAGTATTAAAAGATGCTTTAGGTGGCCGCCAACTTATCCGCGCTCTCGCTTATATGGTTACCACCGAGGCAGGGGATGAGAAGAATTTTATCGAGGCGCTTGGTAAATTTGGCATTGAAGTCAAAACCAAGGATCTGCAAATCTTCATTGACGGCTCGAAGAAGGCCGACTGGGATGTCGGTTTGGCTGTTGATGCTATTAAATTAGCTCCCAAACTCGACACTGTCATTATTGGCTCTGGCGACGGCGACTTTGTCCCGCTGGTCCAATATCTTAAAGAAAACA
>CAIKBK010000112.1 GCA_903825615.1 Candidatus Vogelbacteria bacterium
ATGTAAAACAAAAAAGCCCCCACGGGGGCTTTTTTGTTTTAGTAAAAGGTTTATAATTAAGCTATTAAAAGATTCTCTAATAATTCTCATTTAATTATGAATAAGATCATTGAAGCTCTCGACAAATACAACCAGAAGGTTCCTGCCTTGCCCGTGAAGGTTAAGGATATTATTGTCAAAATTGCTCCTTATTTAGCTATTGTTGGGGTTATTTTATCTTGTCTTGGTCTTCTTTCTGTTCTCGCTTTTCTCTCTTCTGGTTATGGGGCGATGATGGCCTATGCCGGCGCTATGCCAGTAACGAATCTTTATATTGCCCTTGTTATCTCGGTTGTCATTATTCTCATCTACATTATCGCTATCCCCGGACTCTTCAAACGCAAGAAAAGTGCTTGGAATTTGATGTTTTATAGTCAAATTATCTCGGTCCTTGGCAGTCTCATTAACTTTAATTTAATCAGTTTGATTATCGGGTTATTGATTGGACTCTACGTTCTCTTCCAAGTTCGTTCTTATTACACTAAATAAAGTTGCTCGGTTGTTTTTACCGAAGAAATGGAAAACCCGCCGGCGGCAAGCGGGTTTTTCCGTTTGCCACAGGCGGGCTAGTTTTTACGACGTTTCCAAAATTGCCACCACAGCCCGTGTCTTATCGTCTTGTTACGTTGTGACATCTCCCTTTCTTCTTTTCGGGCTCGTTCGTCGGTCCGATCCTTTTTCCTCTCCTCGACTCCACCCAGTTCATATCTATACTTATTCAACATATCACTCTCCCTCGTTTATTTTTCAACTCTCTTTTAATTATACACCGAAGTTTAGCGCTTGTCAAACAGTTGTAGTCTGTCATAACACCCTAATAATACTGAAATGCTCAAAGTTACCCCTAAATATTGACTTTGGGCAACATTCTGTTAGTATTAATCAAAGCTCGAAGGGGCTATTATTTTTACTTTTATGAAATTTATCCTTGGTAAAAAGGAATATATGACTCAACTTTTTGACGAGTCGGGCGAAGTTGTCCCCGGGACGGTTGTTTCGGCTGGGCCAATGTATGTGCTTGAGGTGAAAAAAGCTACTGACAGGCCCTCCTCCGCCAAGGCTTCGAAGGGCAACTACGACTCCATCGTAGTTGGCTATGGCGCTCGCAAAATTAAGAATATCAATAAGCCTCAGAAAGGCTTGATTAAAAAAGCTTTAGCTGATAAGGCTGATGGCTTCTCTGTTCTTAAGGAATTTAATAATAAAAAAAGCGCTTTGCCAGCCGTCGCAGTGGGGGATAAGATTGATGCTTCAGTTTTTGCCGAGGGCGATAAGGTGGTTGTGAGCTCTATTTCTAAGGGCAAAGGCTTCCAGGGTGTGGTCAAGCGACACGGTTTCCATGGTGGGCGACGTAGTCATGGTCAGAAACACTCTGAGCGTGAGCCAGGCTCGATTGGTACTGGTGGACAGCAACGGGTTATGCCCGGTATGCGCATGGGTGGCCGTATGGGTACCGATCGCATTACTGCCAAGAATTGCATCATCTCTCGTGTTGATGCGGAGAAGAATTTAATTTTTATCAGGGGCGCTATTGCCGGTCGCAAAGGGACGTTGGTTGAAATTGTCACCAAATAAAATATCATGATCGAAGCCAAAGTTTATAATTTTGAAGGTAAGGAATCTGGCAAGGCTAGTTTGCCCGAAGCGATCTTTGGTGTGAAGTGGAGTAATGATCTGGTTTACCAAGTGGCAACAGCGATGCAGGCCAATCTTCGCCGAGTCACTGCCGATACTAAGAATCGCGCTGAAGTTAGTGGCGGAGGCAAGAAGCCTTGGCGTCAGAAAGGAACCGGTCGGGCTCGCCATGGTTCGTCTCGTTCGCCAATCTGGATTGGTGGCGGTATCACTCATGGACCGCTGGCTGAGAAGGATTATAGTCAGAAGATCAATAAAAAAATGAAATCCAAGGCCTTTTTTACCGTTTTGTCTAAAAAAATGGCTGATGGCGAAGTAATTCTGGTTCAAGATTTGCCGATGACTATTGTTAAGACCAAACAAGCTCAAACTTATTTGAATAATTTAGCCAAAGCTGGTTTCGAGAGAATTAATTATAAGAAGGGCAAGCGCGCGCTTCTTACCACAACTAAGAAAGATGAGAAGGTTACCAAAAGTTTCAAAAATATTCCAAGCGCTACTGTCTCTGATTTGCGAGATATCAATATGCTTGATTTATTGAATTACAAGTATTTGGTTATTATTAATCCAGCCGACAGCCTAACTGTTCTTAAGACTAGAGCTAAAACCGAATAGTTCAATAAACTCAC
>CAIKBK010000113.1 GCA_903825615.1 Candidatus Vogelbacteria bacterium
TAAATTATGAAAATTTTAGCTATCGAAACTAGTTGCGATGATACTGCGGTCAGTATTGTTGAAGTAAAAGGCTCAGAGAAAAAGCCTGTTTTTAAGGTGCTGGCGCATAATATTTCCTCCCAAACCAAAATCCACGAAAAGTGGGGTGGAGTTGTCCCCTCTCTGGCCAAACGCGAACACGGCAAAAACTTGATTCCACTTCTTATAAAATCTTTGCAAGATATCAATGATAATAAAGTTATTAAAACTCCCCCAGTTTTTAATCACAAAAAAATAGATAAGATCTTAGAGCGTGAAGGTGAATTAAGAGAACAATTCTTACAAACTATCCCGACGCTTAAAATCCCCAAGATTGACGCGATTGCTGTAACTAAAGGACCGGGTTTAGAACCAGCGCTGTGGGTGGGCATTAATTTTGCCAAGGCTCTTGCCGAAGTGTGGGGCAAACCACTTTACCCTATCAATCATCTTGAGGGGCATATCTTGGCTTCACTCGCCACGCCCCAAAAAATTAATTTCCCGGCCATTTCCTTGATCGTCTCTGGTGGGCATACCGAACTTGTTTTATCCAAAGATTGGTTGAAATATAAAATCGTCGGTCGCACCCGTGATGATGCCGTTGGCGAAGCCTTTGATAAAGTGGCGCGCATCTTAGGTTTGCCTTACCCCGGGGGACCAGAGATTTCGAGACTCGCTTCTTCTTTTTCTGGCAAAGGTGAAATTAAATTACCAAGACCAATGCTTCATTCTGGAGATCTAGATTTCTCCTTCTCGGGCATCAAGACCGCAGTGCTTTATTTGGTGCAAAAATTAAAACTAGAAAATAAATCCGATGATAAGATAAAAGCTGAGATCGCGCACGACTTCCAGCAGGCAGTAATTGAAGTTATTATTGCCAAAACTCTGACCGCCACTAAAAAATATAAAGCCAAGACAATTATCGCCGGTGGCGGTGTCATTGCCAACACGGCTTTGCGCGAAGCTTTAAAAGAAGAGGCTAAAAATGAAGGATTGAATTTGCTCATCCCCGAACTCTCCTACTCTACCGACAATGCCACTATGATCGCTCTCGCCGCCGGCTTCCGCCTTCTTGCTGGCAAGCATAAGGTCTCCCACACCTTCAAAGCTGAAGGCAATCTTAACCTAAAATAATCCTTATCAATGATTCTTTGAAAATTGGGGGCTTTTTGATATTATAGAGAAATGTTGAGCGAAGACTCTAAATTCATGAGGCCCTATAACCCTAACGCGACAGAGAAGCGGATTTATGAACTCTGGGAGAAAAGTGGCTATTTTAACCCTGACAACTTGCCCGAGGCGGATAAGGGACCCTTTACCATTATTATGCCGCCGCCTAACGCTAATGGGCGCCTCCACGCCGGCCATGCCCTCTTCGTGACCTTGGAGGACATTATGACCCGTTATAAGCGCCTGCGAGGTTATAAGGCCCTGTGGCTACCTGGTACCGACCACGCTGGCTTCGAGACTCAAGTGGTTTATGAGAAAAAATTAGAAAAAGAGGGACGTTCTCGTTTTAATCTCACTCGCGAGGAATTATATAGTGAGATAATGAAATTCACTCTCGACAACAAGGCCAACACCGAGGCCGATCTGCGCTCGCTTGGCGCCTCTTGTGATTGGTCGCGAGAAAAGTTCACTCTCGATGCCGATATCATCAAAACCGTTTACGATACTTTCGAGCAAATGTTCAAAGATGATCTTATTTACCGCGGCAAAAGAATTGTAAATTGGTGCACCAAACATCAGACCTCCCTCTCCGATTTGGAAACGATTACCGAGACTCGCACCGATAAACTTTATTATATGAAGTATGGCCCTTTTACTATCGCCACCTCTCGACCCGAAACAAAGTTTGGCGACAAATATGTGGTTATGCACCCTGATGATCCTCGCTATGCCGAGTACAAAGACGGGCAAGAAATTCCTGTCGATTGGCTCGAGGGCAAAATTACTGCCACGGTCGTTAAAGACCCAATTATTGATATGGAGTTCGGGACTGGGGTTATGACTATCACACCTTGGCATGATATTGCCGATTTCGATATCGCCCAGCGCCACAATCTGATAGGAGTGGAGGTTATTGATAAAAATGGTCGACTGACTAAGGCCGCCGGTAAGTACGAAGGACTGAAGATTGAAGAAGCGCGCAAGCAAGTTGTTGAAAATCTTAAGGCATTAGGGTTGCTGGAGAAAGAGGAAGATTACGAGCACAACGTGACCACTTGCTATAAATGCGGTCGCATTCTTGAGCCGCGCATTATGCCTCAGTGGTTCGTGAAGATGGAGCCACTCGCGAAGCAGGCAATTGAGGTGGTAAAGAAAGGTGAGATAAAAATCATTCCCGACTTCCAAGAAAAAATTTATTTCCACTGGCTCAAGAATATTCGCGATTGGAATATCTCCCGCCAAATTGCTTGGGGTATCCCTATCCCCGCCAAAATTTGTTCTAATTCAGAATGTGATTACGGAGTAGTTGATTTAGGAGACAAAGAGAAGGGCAAATGTCCTAAATGTGGTGGCGAGTTAATTAAAGACCCTGATACTTTTGATACCTGGTTCTCTTCGGGTCAGTGGCCTTACGCTACTCTTGGTTATCCTGATCATTCTGATTTTAAAAATTTCTATCCGACCGATGTCATGGAGACAGCTGGTGATATTCTTTTCTTCTGGGTGGCACGCATGATTATGCTTGGCCTTTACCGCACGGGTAAAATCCCTTTCCACACCGTCTATCTGCACGGCATGGTGCGCGCTGGCGACAAACAAAAAATGAGTAAGAGCAAGGGTAACGTCATTAGTCCGGTGGATATTGGCGAGAAGTATGGCACAGACGCTTTACGTATGGCACTGGTTGTCGGCAACACGCCCGGCACCGATATGGCTCTCGCCGAAGACAAAATCAAAGCTTATAAACTTTTTGCTAATAAATTATGGAATGTCACACGATTTATATTAAGCAACGCTGATCTTGATAAATATGTTAAGGACTTTTCTGCCGATACTGAACAAGATAAAGAATTATCAAGTAAAAGAGATGCTTTATTAAAAGATATCACTATCGATTTAGACAATTACCGCTTCCACCTGGCCAGCGAGAGGCTTTATCACTATGTCTGGGATGAATTGGCTGCCAATATCTTAGAAGACAGTAAAAATATTTTTACTGGAGCGGATAATAAGGCTAAGACTTCTCGTCAACAATTCTTACTTAACACCCTAGAAAAAATTCTGATTGCTCTCCACCCCTTCATACCGTTTATTACTGAAGAAATCTGGCAATCACTTGAAAAAAATTCTCTCCTTATAGTTGAAAAGTGGCCAGTCAAGTAGCTCTCATGATATAATTTATTAAGGATGGCCAATTGGGAGCAAATGAATTGGGTTTTTGTTTTGGTAGCCGTTGCTGGTGGTTTTTTGCCAGCTATTTTTTGGCTGTGGTTTTGGCTACAAGAAGATCACAAGAAACCCGAACCGATACGCCTCATAATGAAAACTTTTATTGTGGGGGGCTTTTTTATTACCCTCGCCTTCCTCTTAGAAAAGTTTTTTGCTCCCAGTACTAATGTTGTTAGCCAAGTATCTAACGCCTATCAAAATAACTCCGATCTCTGGACTTTAATTATTGTTTCTTCACCGCTCATAGCTTGGGCCATAATAGAAGAATTAGTTAAATATCTCGCCGCCTATACGGCCGCACTTAAAAATAAACATTGCGACGAACCGATCGATATGATGGTTTATATGATCACGGCCGCCCTTGGTTTCTCCGCCATAGAAAATTTCTTATTCTTACTCAATATTCTATCGATCGACGGCATTCTCTCTAACTCTTTCCTCTTTACTGGCAATTTACGCTTCTTGGGAGCCACTTTATTACATGTTGTAACTTCGGCGGTTTTTGGTGTCTTCTTAAGCTTTGCTTTCTCTCGAGGCAAACTGACCAAAACCTTAGCTTGGATTGTCGGCTTGTTTGCCGGAACGGCCTTGCATGTCCTCTTTAACTTTTTTATAATAGTAAATGAGGGTGGTGATGTCCTCCGGGTCCTGATTTGTCTATGGGCCACCGCCATGTTTGTTATTTTTCTTTTTGAAGTGGTTAAACGCCTACGTTATGGCAAAATTATTACTAGCCCAATAAACGAATTCCCTTATGTTTAATAAAGACAAGCGATCATTCTTCGAACGCATTACCGGTAGTATCTCTGTCAATGACGAAGAAGAAGTGAGAGTTAATAAATCAAGCGAACCAGCTTTTTCTCCTAAAATTAAAGGCAGTAGCACTTGGCTCGAAGCCGAAGAAGCGTTGGAACCAATTGAAGAGGTTGGGGAATTATCCGTTGATGTCTACCAAACAGATAATGATATTGTCGTCCAAGCCATGATTGCCGGTGTCCGTTCCGAAGACCTTAATGTCTCAATCACTCGAGAGATGGTAACTCTAGAGGGTCGTCGCCAGAAAGCAAGTGAAGTTGAGAAAGATGGTTACTTCATGAAGGAACTTTATTGGGGCGCCTTTGCAAGGAAAATCTTACTCCCCTGCGAAGTTGAACCGTCTGAGGCCGAAGCCTACGAGAAAAACGGTCTCCTCACCCTCCGTATGCCGAAGATTGACAAGGCCCGCACTCAGAAGGTTAAAGTAAGGTCACTCTAAATATTTTCATGGATGAAGAAGTAAAACAATTACTGAGGGAGGATTTAGGAATTGCCAAGGAAAACAATAAACTCTTGACCAAACTAGTCTGGCATCAGAAATGGTCTAGTTGGTTTAACGTCATCAAATGGATTATTGTTGTTGGTTCGGCGATTGGTGCTCTGTATTATCTCCAACCAGTAATGGAAAATCTTCTAAACACTTATTCGGAATTCCTTGGGACCTTTAGTGAGACGAGTATTAGGGCTCTCCCAGGGCAATAAAAAACAAAAAGACTCGCTCAGTTGGCGAGTCTTTTTGTTTTGGTGCCCAGAGTCAGGCTTGAACTGACGACCCTTCCCTCTTCAGGGGAATGCTCTACCAACTGAGCTATCTGGGCATATTTGGTAATTTCTATTCTAACAAAAGAGAAGGCTTATTTCAAATACTTCTTACCCTTTAACTTCTTAGGTAAATACTCCTGATTCTCTTCATAATTGAAGTTGGGGCTATATTTATAATCCTTGCCAAAACCAAGATTCTTCATCAACTTGGTCGGAGCATTGCGCAAGTGAATGGGAACTGGTTCATCCATCGTCTCTCGCACATCTTTCTGTACCGTGAGATAAGCTTCATAGAGCTCATTACTTTTTTTGCACTTAGCTAAATAGACAACAACTTGGGCCAAGATAACATTACACTCTGGCAGGCCAATAAAGTGACAAGCCTGATAACCGGCCACCGCTTGAGTAAGCGCTTGTGAGTTGGCCAGACCGACATCTTCGCTCGCAAAACGTACTAATCGACGCGCCACATAAAGCGGATCTTCCCCACCCTCGAGCATCCTAGCCAACCAATAAAGCGCGGCATCAGCATCACTCCCGCGCAGAGACTTGTGCAAGGCCGAGATAATATTATAGTGCTCGTCTCCTTTTTTATCATAAAGCAGATGCGATTTCTGTAGGGATTCTTTGACTAAATCCCGATCAATTTCTAATCTGCCTGCTTTATTATGTTTGGCCGTCTTAGTGGCCAGCTCTAAAGCATTCAAGGCATTCCGCGCGTCACCATCTGAAGCCTTGGCGAGAAAGTCTAAAGTTTTTTTATCAATTTTAATTTTAAGCGAACCTAAGCCCCGACTTTTATCTTTAAGCGCCCTTTGTAAAATTTTTAAAATAGCCTCATCATCAAGTTGACCAAAGACAAAAACTCGACAACGCGAGAGGAGCGCCGAATTAACTTCAAAACTTGGATTCTCGGTCGTCGCACCAATTAAAGTAACTGTGCCAGTCTCAACATGAGGCAGGAGAGCATCTTGCTGAGCCTTATTCCAGCGATGAACTTCATCAATAAAAAGAATTGTCTTTTGCCCGTGACCGGCCCGACCTATCGGCGGGAATTTGCGACGATCTTCTGCCTCCCTAATTACTGTGCGCAACTCGGCCACGCCCGAAGTGACCGCCGGTAGAGCGATAAACTCCGCTCCGGTAATCTTGGCAATAATCCGCGCCAACGTTGTTTTACCGCAACCGGGCGGACCCCACAGAATAAGCGAGGGGACTTCGTCCTTCTCAATAAGCTGGCGCAAGAGCTTGCCCTGACTCAAGATCTCATCTTGCCCGACAAAATCAGTTAATTTCTCCGGTCTTACGCGATCAGCCAAGGGCCCGCTTAATTTGTTATCTTCCAGCTTTTGATCAAATAAATCTTTAGGCATAACCCAATAATAATCTAAAAACGGCCCAAGACAATATCGCCGGGTCGGTTATTTTATGTTAGAATCAAAAAGTTCCCCCTTGTAGTTCAATGGATAGAACAGCCCCGTCCTAAGGGGTAGATGTCAGTTCGATTCTGGCCGAGGGGACAAATTAGAGCCCTAGAAGAACTTTGAGGTGTTTCTCGTCAAAGCCAACCATCACCTCATCATCACCAACAACAATAACCGGTACGCCCATTTGACCGCTCTTCTCGATCATTTCCTGGCGACGAGTGACATCAGTCATAACATCAAATTCTTCAAAGGGAACGGCATTACCAACAAGAAAATCCTTAGCCATATGGCAATAATGACAGGTGGGAGATGTGTAAATTTGCACTTTTTTCATAGATTTTTATTATAGCAAACCAACCAAAAATTGGCTAATATCATCACCGGCACTCGCCTCATTGCGCCAAATTTTGCCACATTTTAAGCATTTCTGAGTGATAATGTACTTCCCCCGCTCGAGCTCCACCCCAATCGGCTCCATTAATCCCCCGCACTTCTCGGCCCGATCACCAGGATAAATATCGACATGTTTACTAAAGAGACAGACCGGGCAATGATTAGTAAAGCCCGTGCCTAAAACCCGCGTTCCGCAATTCTCGCAGTCAAAATCCTCTATTTTTCTTTGAAATTTCTGGGTCATAACCGGTGCGGAATGCGGGAATCGGACCCGCGTCCTATGCTTGGGAAGCATATGTTCTGCCACTGAACCAATTCCGCCAATACCCTATTTTACCCAAATTTAAAATATTTGCCACCAGTGACGAACTGGTGTCGTGGAGGCAGTTGTCGTGGGCTTATCGGGCTCGACGAGATTAATAACCTTCTCCCCCGGTTTAACCACCGAGAAATTGACCCTGATCTCCTCCTCGACCCCGCGCGAAGTCTTCAATTTGGTCATTTTGAGATCTAACGCTTCCTTTCTTTCTTCAAGTTGCCTTAGGTGCTCGGCTGACACTAGTAAATTTTTTTGGGCCATATCATTCTTCTGCCAGAGACGCCAAACCGCGCGCGCCATGATCAAAAGAAGGATGAATAGGACCAACAAAATCAAACGATCATAGATAGTTTGACGTTCCGCTTTATTACCTTGAAAAATCCTTCGCTTCATAATATAATCTACCTAATTATATATGTTTTTCGGCAAAGGACAAAAAAAGGTTTTGCGCGTAATTTCGGCAATTGTGGGAATTGTCGTAATTTTGGGTATGATTTTGCTTTATATCCCCGGTTTCTTGGGCTACTAGCCAACCTTCATCATCTTTAAGAATACCTCGTGGGGCACATTTACTGTCCCGCGAGCCTGCATTTTCTTTTTGCCTTTTTTCTGCTTCTCGCGCAATTTCATCTTGCGCGTAATATCGCCACCATAGAGATAACCAGTGACATCCTTCTTCATCGCTGAGATTGAGCGCGAAGCAATAACTCGCCCGAGACCAGAGACTTGAATCTTGATTACAATCATTTGGCGCGGCAATAATTCTTTAAGCTTGTCGGCCATCTCTTCAGCCTCCCGTTCAGCCCGACGCACCGGCACAATGCGCGAGAAAGCCGCTTCAATTTCTTCATTAAGCAAAACATCCAAGCGGGTGACATCAGCCAAGCGCTCGTTAGTAATCTCGTAGGATAAAGAGGCAAAACCAGCTGTCACACTCTTAATTTCGTCAAAAAAGTGGCGCATTAACTCACGCAAGGGCATTTCTAATTTAATTACCGTGCGATCGTCACCGAAGCTGTCGGTGGCCAAAATATTAGCCTCGTGGTCATAAGCCAGCGGTATTACCTGCCCCAAATAATTGTGCGGGGTAATAATCTGCACCGCCACCCATGGCTCCCAGATTTGTTTATCTTTTGTCTCAATTGGGAAAAGGTGAGGAGAATATATAATTTCGGTTTTATCCGTTCTCTTATCAAAGATTTTATAACTAATAGTTGGCGTGGCAATAATCAAGGTCAGACCAAATTCCCGCTTCAGACGCTCGGTAATAATCTCCAAGTGAAGCATCCCCAAGAAGCCAACGCGGAAACCGCGCCCCAAGGCCCCTGAATACTCTTCTTCGAAGGACAGTGAAGCATCTTGCAGGTTAAGTCTCTCTAAGGCCTGTTTAAGCAAATTAAAGTCATCTTGGCTCTCTGGGTAAAGCGACGCCCACACCACTGGTCGTGGCGAAGAATAGCCAGGGATAGCCGGTAAGGGTGCCGAAACTTTGGTCAGCGTGTCTCCCACTTTAGCCTGACCCCGTTCCTTAATACCCGTCACCACATAACCAATCTCCCCAGCCAAAAGTTCAGTGACGGCTTTTTTCTGGGGCGAGAAAATACCCACTTCTTGCGCAATAAATTTCTCCCCTGCCCCAATAAAAATCAATTGATCGTTTTTCTTCACTACGCCGTCTAAAACACGAACATAAACAATAATCCCGCGGTGAGTTGAGTATTCGAAATCAAAAACAATCGTCCGCGCCGAAGTCGTGGGAGAAAAAGTCGAAACTGGTGAGGGAATTTTCTCAATCAAGCGTGCCAGTAATTCCTTAGTCCCCTCACCCGTCTTACCCGAAACAGACAGTATCTCTTCACGCGGGCAACCTAAGAGTTCCATAATCTCGTCTTCGGTCTCGATAATTCGCGCCGCTGGCAAATCAATTTTATTAAGCACCGGAATAATCACCAAATTCTGCTCTTGAGCCATAGCGAGAACGGTGAGCGTTTGCGCCTGCACACCCTGCGTCGCATCCACAAGAAGAACCACACCTTCAACAGCCTTAAGTGCTCGTGAGACTTCATAAGAGAAGTCGATATGTCCCGGTGTATCAATGAGATTTAATTCGTAATCAGTCCCCTCGTGTTTATAATTCAAACGTACCGGTTGCATCTTAATCGTAATCCCTCGCTCCCGCTCCAGTTCCATCATATCAAGTAATTGTTCTTTCATCTGACGCATCGGCACCGTACCCGTCACTTCTAAAAGCCGATCCGAGAGTGTACTCTTACCGTGGTCAATATGCGCGATAATACTAAAATTTCGGATATTCTTTCTATCCATGTCAGTTCATATTATCTCAAAAAGCTAATAAAACAAAGACCCGCCACACCTCGGGCTCTCTTGAGGAGTGGCGGGGTGGATTGTGGATAAAAACAAAGGTTAAATTTCTTGGGGAATTCGTTCACGCCAATTTTTGACCACCCAGATGGCCGCTTCTTTCTTCACCTCTTCAAGGTCAGGAATTGTTTTCTTCAGAAAATCAGCTACCTCTTCATCTTCAAGCAAAGTCTCTAATTCCTTTTTTTCCTCTTCGTCTAAACGATCAATGATTATAGAATTTACTTGGTCAATAATTTTTCCCTCGAGATCGCTAATAATCGCCCCTTGTTCGAGCGAAGTTAGGTCTTTGAGGTCAAGACTGTCGATGATTTCAGACTTTAAATTTTCGTCAATTGTTTGAGTCATAAAATTATAGAAAATCTTTAAGCTCTTGGCCACTCATTTGACGAGAAACATCTTCTCGAATATCTTCGATATTTTTTAATTCTGGGGTCAACTGATCAGGACTGACAAGTTGGCCAAATTTTTCTATTGCCTGTCGAACCAACTGAGTCTGAATTCTTTCCTCCGCTTGTCTAAAACTTAACCCAAGATCTGTGTTAGGGTTATTATCTTTAACCACAATTAAAACCTCTTCTTTAGCTTTATCATCTAAACGATAATAGTTTGACCCACCCGCTCGGACGACAAAGTCCCCATTATCTAAGACATCAATACCTTCAGCGCCACCAGCAACTCTAACGAGGCACTCCGTTAGCATTTTTTTCTCAGCTTTTTCCACTTCCCGATTATCTTGCTTCATTTCCAATTTGGTTCCCTCAGGGACAGAATCCGCCTTAGGGGCTGACCCGCCACTACAGCCAACAGCGAGCAAGGCCAAAGGAACAGTCGAGGCAATAAAAAACCTTCTTAGCTTTTGAGACAGGAACTTCTTTCTCTCAATTTTATCA
>CAIKBK010000114.1 GCA_903825615.1 Candidatus Vogelbacteria bacterium
ATATTGCTCATGAAGGCAATTTTCTCTTTGCGCCTGGCATCAAGCGGCCGATCGGCCCGGGCAATAATAATATCGGGATGCACGCCATAAGAATTCATTGTCTGCACAGCATATTGAGTTGGCTTAGTTTTCATCTCACCAATCTTGTTTGGTATGGGCAAATAACTCACCAAGACAAAGATAACATCGTCAGGCTGGCGCAAATTAAGCACACGGGCGGCCTCCACAAACATGGAGTTCTGATACTCACCAACTGTCCCACCAATCTCAACGATCGTAACATCAGCACCAGTCTTCTTGATCGAGAGATCAATGCGTCTAAAAATTTCTTCACAAATAAAAGGCACCGGGTCCACACATTTACCACCATAGCCAAGCGCCCGTTCTTTATCTATCACATACTTATAAACCATCCCGCTCGTCATATAATTCTCGTGAGGCACGCTGATATCTAAGAAACGCTCATAATTACCCATATCTTGGTCACACTCGAGCCCTGAATCAAGCACAAAAACTTCACCATGTTCAATCGGGTTCATCGTCCCCGCATCAACGTTAAGATAAGGATCAATCTTAATCGGGTTAATTTTATAACCATAGGCTTGGAGAATCTTACCAATCGATGAAGCGGTCACTCCTTTGCCCACACCAGACATCACCCCACCCAAAACAAAAATATATTTGTGCTTTTTCATAAAAAATTAATTAAAAAGTAAAAAACTCACAGCGCCGCTACCCCCTTGGTCTTAAGTGGGAGTAGGGGCTCTGGATGTTTTCATATTATTTTAAACTTTAGAGTAACGACGGATGGCCCAATAACTGGCCAGTAGTCCAAGGATAATTCCTGAGCCCAAGAGCAGAATAAAAATTGTGCCAAAATTGCTGAAGTAAAAAGAAGCAAGATTAATTCCGCCATACACCCCAGCCGTGACATCACGCACCCAGATAACGCTTGGATAAAGCAGAGCTAAGGCTAAGAGTGAAGCGATCACCCCGGCAATAACTCCCTCAATCATAAACGGCCCTTTTACATAAGGACTGCCAGCACCCACTAGACGCATGACGGAGATTTCTTCGCGCGAAGTGTAAATAGCCAGAGAAATAGTATTAAAAACGGCAAAGATGGAGAGGAGGGCGAGGACAAGAGCGACCGCCCAACCAACTCGCTGGCTGGTTTCTATGAGTTTAGCCATTTTATCCACCACATCCTTCTTATAACTAACTTGATCAATAATATTATTGCCATCGGCCGAAGAATCATTCTTGGTATCTATAAAACGAGCAATTTTCTCATATTGATTTGGGTCGACGGCTCGAATATTGAGTCTCGCGCCAAAAGGATTACCAACTTCATCAAGGGAATCAATTAAAATGGCATTGTCCTGGTGTTTCTCACGGAAGGCTAAGAGCTCTTGGTCACGAGAAGAATAAATAACCTCCTTAACCTCAGGCAAGAGAGTAAGATCTTTTTTAAGAGCGAGAATCTCCTCCTCCGGAGCGTCAATCTTGAAAGCAACACTAATATCTACCTTATTTTTTACTTCATCAAGAGCGGAATTCAAAAAATTAGAACCAAGATAAATAGAACCAATAGCAAACAAGGTAATAGTCATAGCCAAAACCGAAGAAACAGACACCAAACCATTACGCCAAAAATTAACGAAGCCGAGTTTAAGAATACGTTTAATGTTGGTCCAAATCATTGTCTTAATTATAAGGCATACTTGCCCTCTTTGTCATCCCTTATGACTCGACCCTTTTCTAAGGTGATAACGCGTCGACCCAAATTATCGATAACTTTCTTGTTGTGAGTCGTAAGGATAATAGTGGTCCCAATTTCATTGATTTTTTTGAAAATCTCAATAATCTCAGCCGTATTAATCGGATCAAGATTACCGGTTGGCTCATCGGCAATTAAAAGATCGGGTTGGTTAATAATCGCTCGAGCAATAGCCAAGCGCTGTCGCTCACCACCAGAGAGCTCATGGGGAAAACTGGTCATTTTATCAGACAATCCAACCAAGTCTAAAACATGCGGTACATCCGACCGAATCTCATCATCAGGCCGGCCCGAAGCCTCCATCGTAAAGGCGATATTCTCGTACGCCGTCTTATTGGGCAACAAGCGGATATCTTGGAAGACACTACCAATACGTCGCCTGAGTAGAGGTAATTTACTCTTACTAACCTTGTGGATATCAACTGAATCAAAATAGACATTACCAGAAGTTGGAACGTCTTCGGCTAGAATCATTTTAAGAAGAGTGGTCTTTCCCGCCCCCGAATGACCGACAATAGAAAGGAATTCTCCAGGTTCAATGGTAAAAGTAACTTCCTCTAAAGCCGTGGAGTTAGGATAAACTTTACATACTTTATCAAAATAAATCATAACTTAATTTTACAATTTTGCTTCAGCTAATAAAAACTTTTCTAGATCACCAGAGAGCACCCCCTCCACATCGCTCGTCTCCACCTCAGTCCGATGATCCTTAACCATTTTATAAGGATGCAGGACATAAGAACGAATCTGGTTGCCCCACTCGATATCGGTTGTCTTGCTAATATACATCCCCTGCTCTTTTTTAATTCTATCAGCCTCGGCTTTTTTGTATAATTTAGCCGCTAAGATAGCCAGGGCTTTTTCTCGGTTGGCCAATTGTGAACGTTCGGAATCCACATGAACCGCCAGGTTAGTGGGAAGATGCACTATTCGCACCGCCGTCTCCCTTTTGTTCACATTCTGACCACCAGGACCAGAGGAGCGAGCAAACTCAACTTTCAAATCATCATCGGGAAGCTTAATTTCCCCCGTCTTCTCAAAGCGTGGCAGCACCTCAACCAAAGCAAAAGAGGTGTGGCGCAAGTTCTTCGCGTTGAAAGGCGAGATACGCACCAAGCGGTGCACCCCCGACTCATTTTTAAGTATACCATAAACTCCCTTGCCGCGAAGTTCAAAAGTGATATTGCGGTAACCGCCATGATCATTGGCATTCTGGTGAACCAAATAAAAGTCAAACTTGTTATTATCTGCCCACTTAAGGTACATATCGAAGAGTATACGCGCCCAATCCTCAGCATCATCACCCCCCGCGCCGGCAAAAATGGTAATCACCGCATCACTTTTATCATATTTGTTAACCCCAGCCAATTCCTCCTTAAGCTGGTTTAACTCTTTAATCTTCTCTTGGGCTAA
>CAIKBK010000115.1 GCA_903825615.1 Candidatus Vogelbacteria bacterium
ATCAATCTTATCTATCATGTCTACAATCGCGGGGTAGAAAAAAGAGAAATTTTTCTTGTCGACGAAGACCGCCAACGCTTTGTCAACGGATTATTCTTTTTTAATAACACCCAGCCAGCTTTAAACGCTGGGCGAACAATGAGCAACATGATTGACATGATTGAAGACATGATTGAAGTCGAACTTCAATCAGATGACATACGAGAGAAACTAGTTGAAATTTTGGCTTTTGTCTTAATGCCTAACCATTACCACTTATTAATTAGACCTTTGGTTGAAAATGGGATTACAGAATTCATGAGAAAAGTCGGCACAGGGTATACCAATTATTTTAATACGCGACACGAGAGGGTTGGTCCATTGTTTCAGGGTAAATTTAAATCAGTTTTAATTGCATCCGACGAACAACTTCAACATACTCCCAACTATATACACCTCAATCCGATCGGTTTGGTCGAAGAAAATTGGAAAGAAAGAAAAATTAAAGACTACAGAAAGGCCTTTGATTTTGCAAAAAATTATCCTTGGTCTAGTCTTTCATGTTACCTCGGCAAAAGTAATTTTCTACATATTATTAATAAACAAGCCCTAGCTAATTTAATGGATCTTGAAGATTACGAACAAGACCTGCGAGTCTGGCTCAAGGAGCTAAATCAAATTGATGGAATTGATTGAAGTTCGACTTCAATCAACACTTCAATCAACAATCAACTTCAATCAATTCTTAAATATATATAAATACGAAGGCCCCACCGAAGCGAGGCTTCGTGTGGGGCTGGATTTAGAATTTGCTCTCAAGTATAAGTTTCTTAATTTTATCTCTCACCTCTCGGTGGAATTCCAAGGAAGTATTCTTGGGGTCTGGCAATTCCCAGTGGGTGACCTTGGAGCTATCGCTAAGATAGTCAGGGATAGGATCATTCTCGTCGGTAATCATAAAAATTTTACCCGCCCAAGACACCATCTCAGGAGTTAACTGGTTGCGGATATTTCCAGAAACATCTGCCCCCTCTTCTTTCATTACAGCAATCATATTATCTAGAATCTCTCCGAGTTCACCAATTGGTTGCTCTGGACCGCTCAATTTAGTGCCAGCCGAGAGGACATTGTAATCGCCTTTAATATATTTTTTAAAGAGAACCTCGGCCATCTGGCTTCTCGCGACGTTCCCTCGACAAACAAAAAGTATGTTCATAAAACTCTATTTTTATAAACAAGTAAGCGACGCAAGGTTGTCGCCCTCGCGGAGCTTCATTATGCGCACACCTTGAGTGGCACGCGATAAGGTGGAGATGTCAGCGAGTGGAGTACGGATAACTTGGCCCATCTTAGAGATGGCAAAGACTTCTTCTTCGATACCATCAAGCACCCGCACAGCGACCAGCGGACCCGTCTTCTTAGTAATGCTCATCGTCTTAATGCCCGAACCACCGCGTTTCTGTGTCTTATATTCTTTCAGTTTAGTTTTTTTGCCATAACCGTTATCGCTCATCACGAGATAATCGCCATTGGCACCTTCTTTTTTAATCACTTCAGCCCCAACGATTATATCCCCTTTCTTCAGCTTCATCCCCCGCACACCAGCCGCATTGCGACCCATCTCCCTGATATCAGCCTCTTTGAAGCGAATAGCTTGGCCAAGTTGACTAGACATCATTACTTCATCACCCTTATCCACGGGACGTACAGCGAGTAACTCATCTTTGTCAGCCAATTTAATCGCAATTAAACCACTACGACGAACATCCTTAAAGCTGTCGGCTGACACTTTCTTGGCGACACCATCACGAGTGAGCATCATCAGCGAGAATTTAACGGCCTTGAGATCCTTCGGCAAAGCGAGAACTGAGGTGATCTTCTCTTCGGGCGACAATGACAAATAATTCATCACCGACTTGCCACGCGTTGCGCGCTTGCCCTCGGGTATGTCATACATTTTGATTTGATAGGCCTTACCCTTGTCAGTAAAGAAGAGCAAATCGTCATGAGTATTGGCTGTCAAGAAAATGGTCACAAAATCTTCTTCGCGCATGTTCACATCAACCACACCGACTCCCCCTCTTTTTTGCGCTTTGTATTCAGATGGATCGGTGCGCTTGATATAACCACCAGCGGTCACCACCAAAACTTCTTCTTTCTCGGTCACGAGGTCTTCAACATTAATCTCCTTAACCCCGCCTTTGATAATGCGCGTACGACGGTCATCAGAATATTTTTCTCTAATCTGTTTAAATTCATCTTTGATAATCGCCAAAACTTTCTTCGGATCGGCCAAAATCGCTTTAAGCTCTTTGATCAAAGCAAGTTTCTCTTTTAGTTCATCTTCAACCTTCTGGCGCTCAAGGCCCGCCAACTTCTGCAAACGCATCTCCAGAATCGCCGTCGCCTGCAAATCGCTAAACTTAAACTCTTTCATCAAATTGGCATGAGCCACTTGAGTATCTTTAGACTTCTTAATCAACTTGATAATCTCATCAATGTGATCAAGCGCCTTCTTGAGGCCCTCTAAGATATGAGCGCGATCTTCAGCTTTTCTAAGATCAAACTTGGTACGACGCACAACCACCACTTGACGGTGTTTCAAAAATTCTTCAAGAATACCTTCAAGCGACATGAGCTTCGGGACACCATCAACCAACATCAACAGGTTGTAATGGAAAACTGTTTCTAATTCAGTATGTTTGTATAAAAAATTAAGAACCTTCTGGGGTTGAATGCCAGTTTTCAAATCAATTACAACCCGAATATCGCGCGTCGATTCATCGCGGATATCGCGAATGCCCTCGAGCTTCTTGTCGTGCACCAAATCAGCCACCTTAATAATTAACTCGGCTTTATTAACTTGATAGGGAATAGATTTAATAATGATTTGAAAATTCCCAGCCTTATTCTCCACAATCTCCGCTTCGCCGCGAGTGAGCACCCCGCCCTTACCAGTCGCATAAGCATGGCGAATATCACTCTGGTTATAAGCTAGCCCTCCAGTGGGGAAATCGGGACCTTTAACAAATTCTAAGAGATCATCAGTCGTCGCTTCAGGATTATCGATAAGATGGACAAGGGCATCCAAAAGTTCGCCCAGATTATGAGGCGGGATCTTCGTCGCCATACCAACGGCAATACCCATCGCGCCATTTAAGAGTAAGTTGGGAACGACAGCCGGCATAACCACCGGTTCTTCGCGCGTGCCATCATAGTTCGGAGTGAAATCAACCGTATCGCGTTCAATATCACGCAAAATCTCAGCCGAGAGACGAGACAACTTGGCCTCGGTATAACGCATGGCGGCCGCCGGGTCGCCATCAATCGAGCCGAAGTTACCCTGGCCAGCCACTAGCGGATAGCGCAGAGAAAAATCTTGAGCCAAACGCACCATCGCCTCATAACAAGCGGAGTCGCCATGGGGATGATATTTACCCAAAACATCGCCTACCACGGTCGCCGATTTACGAAACTTGGCCGAGTAAGTAAGACCAAGTTCATGCATCGAGAAAAGAATGCGACGCTGGACCGGCTTAAGGCCATCGCGAACATCGGGCAAAGCACGGCCAATAATTACTGACATCGAATAGTCGAGGTAGGAATCGCGCATCTCCTTCACAATATCGACTGGGATAATCTCGTCGCCTTTACGGGGAGGCATTATTTCTTTTTTCTCTGCTTTCTTCGCCATAATTATTTTCTATTTATGAAGCATATCACCAACAATCCAAAAACCGCTGACTACATTGTCAAAACTATCATTGGTAAAATCGATAATCATAGGTATCACGCCTTTAAACGGCACCGTCGTTGTTGCTTTACCACTCAAAGCGGCTGTTGTTTTGGCTTCGGCGAGACGTTTGGCCTCAGCTTGCAAACGAACCTCCTCGGCATTATTGTTGGCAACTGACAAAATAAAACTTAAAAGCCAAACAAAAAAGATGATGGTGATAAGAATAAAAGTCCAAAGAAAAACAGCTTTTTGCTTCTCGGCCTCGGTTCGTGAACGAACATTTTTAATATAATTAGCGATTCTCTCCATAATTTAGCTAGCTTGAATAATTATAACTTCATCTTCTTTATCTTCTATATCTTTGCGCTTGATCGTAAGTTTATCGACACGACTCTCCGCACTACCGCCAATTTCTTTATTAAAAGTCTTGAGTGCTTCTTCACCCTCTTTTCCTTCAATCATCAAAGGAATTACAACCTTGGGCTCAAGCGAGGTTGTCAATTTGGCCGCATCTTTAGGTGAGAGCACGGGGCCTCCAGCAATCGGCGCAAACAGAATGTCAACTCCACCGATATCCTCAAGCGTCTTCGAATCAAGAGCTGGGTTAGCCAGGGCACCTAAATGGCAAATTCGGATATTATCAATCTCAGTGGTAAAAATAGTATTCACTTGACCATCGGCACCTTCGCTTGGGTAACCGTAAATAAAAATACCGTCAATCTCGTACTCGCCGGGACCATTAATGATAAAGGGATCTTTGTTACCAAAAGTAACCGAGTCACAACCGTTGAAAGATGGGCTATTGAGTGCCACCAAGCATAAATCCGCGCCAAAGCGTGTCGCCTTTGGGTCAATCTCGCGACTAATAGGATTAAAGGCGACCACCAAGTCCCCCTGTTGCACCTTAATAAAACCTTCCTTGTGATAAGTGATAATCATTAATTTTAACCCAAATTAACTCACCTGTTAGACAGGTCTTTATACGTCCATTGTAGCATAAGTGCTACTTAAAGCCTAGTGGAATAATATTGGCCCAGCCTCGTCTATTTGCCAAAAATGGCTTTATTTTGTATAGTAGGGAACATTATGACAAACATTATAAATAATGATGTCGAGACCGAGATCGTCGATAATGACGAGCGCTTGTCTGCACTAACAGACCTGTCTGCGCAGGCAGATGAAGAGCGTGTTGAGTCCGATGTCCCCAAGCGCTTGATGGATGATCTTATCAAGCAATCTGCTCACAAGCCAGAAGTTGGCGCGATTATTGAAGGTACGGTTATTGGCAAAGGTGGTAAGACCCTCTATATTGATGTCCCTCCATTTGGCACCGGAATTATCTTTGGCCGTGAATATTTGAACGCCAAGGATATTATTAAGAAAATTAACATTGGTGACACAGTTACGGCCAAGGTTATTGAGACCGAGGGCGAAGAAAGCTATATTGAACTCTCCCTTAAGGAAGCTAAGCAAGCCATTGTCTGGAGCGATGCCGAGAAGGCCACTAAGAACAAAACTCAATTTGATCTTTTGGTTAAGGACGCCAACAAAGGTGGCCTAATCTTAGACTGGAGCGGTATGGACGGCTTTCTCCCAGCTTCACAACTTAAACCTGAGCATTATCCACGCGTCGAGGGTGGTGATAAAGATGCTATTGCTGATGAACTTAAAAAATTTATCGGTCAAACTTTAACCGTTTCGATTATCGGCACTGATCCTCGGGAAGGTAAGTTAATCTTCTCGGAGAAAGGCCCCGACAATAAGCAGAAGCGTGAAATTATCGGCCATTATACCCTAGGCGATATCGTCGAAGGTGAAGTAACCGGTGCTGTCGATTTTGGAATTTTTATCAAAATTGAAGAGGGCCTCGAAGGTTTGGTGCACATCTCTGAACTTGATTGGTCGCTCGTAGAAAATCCACGCGATCTCTTCCGAGTTGGCGACAAGGTCAAAGCTAAGATTATTGATATTAAAGATGACAAAATTTCTCTCTCCATTAA
>CAIKBK010000116.1 GCA_903825615.1 Candidatus Vogelbacteria bacterium
GTTCGATTGGCCACGGGGCCCTAGCTGAGAAGTCACTACGGGGCGTTATGCCTAGTCGTGAAGAATTCCCTTATACTATTCGTCTCGTCTCAGAAGTTTTTGCTTCTAACGGTTCGAGTTCTCAAGCTTCTGTTTGCGCGAGCACTTTGGCCCTAATGGACGGTGGTGTACCAATTAAGCGACCAGTTGCCGGTATTTCAATTGGCTTAATGTATGAGAGCGATGACAAATATGAACTTATCACCGATATTCAAGGCGTTGAAGACCACTACGGCGATATGGACTTCAAAGTCGCTGGAACAACCGAAGGTATCACTGGTATTCAACTTGATATTAAGATGGGTGGTATCCCCGTGACTATTCTTGAGCAAGCGATTGACCGCGCCCGTGTTGCTCGCGAAAAAATTATTGACGTCATTATTGCAGCTATACCAACCCCCCGTCCCGAGATTAATGCCTCAGCTCCCAAAATTCTTAAGATTACGATCCCCGTTGATAAAATTGGTGCTGTGATTGGGCCAGGCGGTAAGATGATTCAGCAAATAACGGCTGAGACTGGCGCTGTCGTTGAGATTGAAGATGATGGCACTGTTTACATTACCGGCAAAGCTGAGCAAGCCGGCGCCGCCAAAGAAATGATTGAGGGTATTTGCCATGTCTATAAAGTTGGCGAACGTTTTGAAGGTGAAGTGGTTAGGTTAATGGACTTTGGCGCCTTCGTGCAAATTGGCAAAGATGCCGACGGTCTGGTCCACGTCTCCGAGATTGCTAATTTCCGAATTGATAAAGTTAGCGACGCCGTAAAAATCGGGGAGAAAGTCCCCGTTGTGATTAAAGAAATCGACGAGAAACATCGTATCAATCTCTCCATCAAACAAGCTGATCCGGAGTGGGCCAATAAAAAAGGTTTGAAACCTTCAGCCGGACCCGTTAATCCACCATCTAGCCCTTATCGCCCTAGAAACTAAAAAGTAAATTGGTTATAATAAAGTGTAATGCCTGATGTTGTAACACAGACAACGTCTGATTCTAATATACAAAATCCAGTACCGCCAGCAAATGCGACGGCGCCAGTTAATAGTGAACCACAAAAAATTCCCACCCCTATTGTTGAGACTCCAGCGCCAATCGAAATAGCGACAGAGAGTAAGGAAGAAAAATTGCGCAAAGCCAAGATCGCCATGGAGGGCCTTGACCGCACGGTTAGACGTGAGGCTGATGAAAAAGAAGAAGAGGCCAGCGAGGAAAAGCAACAGCTTAATCGTTTACTTCTTTCTATCGATCACGAAAAAGAATTATTAGAACTGACCTGGGTCAGCTTAGATAATAAAAGAACGAGTCTTAAAAAAGTATTAGAACCAATACTCTCACAAGAGGATCAAATTCAGGGTGAGGAAAATCAAATAGAAAGTAAAGAGGACGTCACTGTTACCCCTAAAGAAAAGCATGAGATAGAGGAGCAACGTTGGCAAATCCAACAAAAACGTAAAAAGGTTGAGGAGGAAAAATGGGTAGTAGAAGAAAAAATTACCAAACTTGAGGAACAAATAGACGAGACAAAGAAAAAATACCAAACACTCCTAAACCAAGAAGAGGAGATTCGCGGTAAAATTCAAGCCATTGATGAACAAATTTTACTCCAGCAAGAAGTTCTTAAACAACAGCATGAGCTTGAAGAAGAGAAACAGCGACAGGCAGCCTTAAAACAAGTGGAGGAAGAGAAACAGCGTTCGGAAGCAGAAAGACGACGAATCGAAGAAATAAGAAAAGCTGAATTAGAAAGAAA
>CAIKBK010000117.1 GCA_903825615.1 Candidatus Vogelbacteria bacterium
ATAATTAAGACAATAACGAGACCGATATAAACTTTCTTCTTTTTACTCATATTATTTTTTTAATTGATAATGTCTATTACGATAATAAAGCAAAATATCGATTAAGACTATAGTGGCATTGAGGACATAAAGCCAGATAATTAAATCATAGACAAAATAGATTTTGTGAATAATCCCAGACAGATAACCGACAAAGATTACCCACAGGAAAAGCAGGCTCTTGCCGTCATTAACTTTGGTTGTCCAAGAATGGTAAATCGAGAATGGCCAAGCTAGGCCAAAACAAACGAGCATAATTGCTTCAAAAGCAGACATTTGGCGGAGAGGGCGGGATTCGAACCCGCGAGGGGCTTTAAGACCCCTACCTCGTTAGCAGTGAGGCGCTTTCGACCACTCAGCCACCTCTCCGTTTGTTATTTTATTTTCACGCTAACCATTAGACTTTATCACATTTTCTCGTCTATGCCAATCCTGATTTCGATGGTATATTTAGCTTATGAAAAAGAAAAATATCATCAGGCTCGTTGTTTTTTTAATCGTTTTGTTTGGAGTATTGATTTTAGTTAGAACTTTTGTACCGGAGTTTACCTGTACCCGTTGGCCGTTTTGCAATAAAAAAGTCGAGCAAACTCAAGCGACTACCACTTTAGCTAATCCCGCTTCAGTGCATTGCGAAGAAGTGGGCGGGACTTTGGAGATTAAGACTGATGCCTCAGGCGGTCAGGTTGGCTTCTGCACTTTGCCCGACAAGTCAGTTTGCGAGGAATGGACACTGCTTCGCAATGAGTGTCTCGAGAATTCGGAACATTTCTTGCATCTTAATATTAAAGCTGGTGATACAATCACGAGTCCGCTCAAGATCACGGGCGAGTCAGGCGGAGGCTGGTTTTTTGAAGGCTCTTTTCCCATCACTTTAGTTGACTGGGACGGGCGAATTATTACTGAAGGGATTGCCCAATCTAAAGCTGATTGGATGACGACCAATTTTGTACCGTTTGAAGCTGAGCTTAAATTTATCAAGCCTGCCAATCCAACTAATCAAAATTACGCGAGTAAAGGCGCTATTATTTTCAAAAAAGATAACCCTTCTGGTCTCCCGCAAAACGACGCTGCCTACGAATTACCAATAAAGTATTAAAAATATGTCCCAAGAAAAATTAAGAGATGCGACCCTCGTCTTCTTGATCAAGAAGACGCAAGAGCAAGTAGGAGAAATCTGTTTGGCGATGAAGAAACGCGGTTTTGGTGTTGGTCGTTGGAATGGGGTCGGAGGAAAAGTGGAAGAAGGAGAAACCATTGCCGAGGCTAGGGTCAGAGAGGCGGTAGTAGAAAGTGGAATAAAATTTGAGTCGTTTAACAAAATAGCCGAGTTATCATTTTATTTTCCGCATAATTCTAGTTGGGATCAAAAAGTTCACGTTTATTTTTGCGATGTCTGGCAGGGTGAACCGACGGAAAGTGAAGAAATGAAGCCTCAATGGTTTTTGCCAGACGTTCTACCTTTTGACTTAATGTGGCCCGATGATAGATATTGGGTGCCAGAAGTTTTAGCTGGTAAATTGGTTAAAGCCAGATTTGTTTTTGGTGAAGGTGATATTGTCCAAGATCAGGATGTTTGGTCTGTAGACATGCTATAATCGCTAGATCATGACACAAGGCGAGGCATTAGAGATTTTGAAGTTGGGGCACAATGCCTTTATTACTGGTGCGGCGGGGAGTGGCAAAACTCATCTTTTAAACGAATATATCAAGTATCTCAAAGATCGTGGGGTGGAAGTTGGTATTACGGCTTCGACGGGGATTGCCGCGACGCACATTGGGGGCACGACAATTCACGCTTGGTCGGGTCTTGGCGTGCGCGACAAGCTTAGTCCCTATGATCTTGAAGATTTAGAGAGCAAATCTTATTTGTGGAAGCGTTTGTCGCGAGCCGAAGTATTGATAATTGATGAGATCTCGATGTTGCATGATTATCGTCTTGATATGATTGAGGCGATTTTGCGTTCTTTTAAGCGGAATGGTGAAACTTTTGGCGGTATTCAAGTTATCCTCTGTGGCGATTTTTGTCAGTTGCCGCCGGTGACCAAATTCGCGGATAAAAAAGGTGGTGGTTTCGCTTATTGCTCCGGTGCGTGGCAGAATCTGGGCCTGAAAATTTGTTATCTCGAAGAGCAACATCGCCAGCAAGACAAGCTCTATCTCTCTATTCTTAATGCGATTCGCGACAATGAATTAACACCTGAGTTGGGCGAACATTTGCAAGCGCGCTTGGGTAAGAAGATAAAGGCGGTCACTCCAACCAAGCTTTATACGCACAATGTTGATGTGGATGCCGAGAATGACCGGGAGCTAGAGAAATTACCGGGCGAAATCCTCCGCTATTCCATGGCCAGTCGCGGGGGTGAGAAAATGGTAGAGAATTTAAAAAATGGTTGTCTGGCACCAGAGATGCTTAAACTTAAATGCGGGGCGCGGGTCATGTTTGTAAAAAATAATCAGGAAGAAGGTTATGCCAATGGCACTTTGGGAGAAGTCATTAGTTGTGATCGTGAGCGAATTGTCGTGAAGACAGCTAAGGGCAAGATTATTACTGTGCCATTGGCTAGTTGGCGGATAGAGGAGGATAGCAAAGTTAAGGCCGAGATTGCGCAATATCCTCTACGCTTGGCTTGGGCGATTACCGTGCACAAGAGTCAGGGGTTATCACTTGATGCGGCCGAGATCGACTTGTCGCAAGCCTTTGAATCTGGGATGGGTTATGTCGCACTCTCCCGTGTGCGCACGCTCGAGGGCCTCTCGCTTAAAGGGCTTAGTCCGCAAGCCTTCAGAGTTAATGAAGAGGTGCTTAAAGTGAACCATGACTTCCGTGCGCAGTCGGGGCGACATGTGGCCGAGATTAGCGCTTTGTCTAATGTCGACAAAGAGGCTAAACAGAAGAGATTCCTCGCTAAGATCGGCGCGGGCGTTGGTGGCAAAAAGAAAGTTAAAAAATTAAGCACTATGGATAAAACAAAATTATTACTTGAAGAAGGCAAGACTCTGCCTGAGATGGCCAAAGAGCGTGAACTCACACCCGATACTATTTTAGATCATTTAGAAAAAATTAAAGCTGACGATCCTAATATTAAGTTGCAATATTTGTCCCAGAACATGCCGGTGGCGCGGGCTAAGAAGATTCGCCAAGCCCTGGTTAAAGGGGGAATGAGTAATGGCCAATATCTGCTCGGCCCGGCCAAGAATACCCTCGGCGCTGGTTTTTCTTATGCGGAGATTAGACTGGTGCGATTGCTGATGTAAATAAAGAATGGGCCACCGCACAGCGCGCAGTAGCCCATTTGGGAATTATTAGTTCCCTAATTCATTGAGGGGTTGCACCTTGACTGGCGCGGTTCCTCGTTCATTCATCCTCAGTTCTAGAGTTTTGGCCACTTTCTCCGAGACGTCGAGGTCTCGGCCTTTGATATAGGGACCACGGTCTTTGACGATGGCCCTAATCTTCTTTCCATTGCACGGATTCGTCAACAGGACCTCCGTGCCAAGTGGCAGATAACGATGAGCGACAGTTAGCTTGTTGCGGTCAAACCTCTGTCCGTTGGCCATCTTGTGACCTTGGAACTGTTCGCCATACCAACTTGTTGCCATTGTTACCTCGTTGGGGACAGGCACATGAACGCTTGTCACCAACCAGATCGTCAGAACTAACACCAGACAAATCTCCTTATGTTGTTCCTCGTCTCCAAAGACCAAAATACCCTTGTATTCTAATATGTTTAGGGGTTAGTGTCAAATCTGGGACTAGCCGTGGGCCAGAACTAGGCCATAAATACGGCGATAGCCGGCTTTTTCTAATAAACGGCGGATCTCACCAATAGTCGTGCCGGTGGTCGCGACATCGTCGATAATGACAAAGATTTGACCCCTTTCGTATTGAATCGGTCTTTTTAAAGTAAAAGCATTTTTTAAATTTGCCAACCTCTTAGCTCGGTCGCGTAAAGAAACTTGGGTCGGGGTATCTTTAATTTTCTTAACTAAATTTTTTTCCAGCACAAATTGCTCGGGATTAATAGCTACCATTTGTTTGGCGAGTTCCTCAGCTTGGTTATAGCCTCGTGCGCGTCGGCGCGCCGAAGAAAGGGGGACAGGAATTAAGATAATTTTAGTTTCCCCCGCCAGACCTTGGGCTCCCTTAAGGTCTGGCGGGAGGAGGAGGATGTCGGCCAATTCTTCAAGTAAAGTATCACTCAAGGCGCGAGCAAAAGTTTCGCCCAAATCGATAGCCCGCTTGTATTTAAGAGCCCAAATCGCTTGCTTCATAACTGGTGAATTATAATCAAAAACCGAAAAAATTTTCTCTTCACCCGAGCTAAAACTTCTTGGTAAATTACTAAGACAAGAAGAACAGAGCCTCGTTTTTTCTTTTTGACAGCCAAAACAATAGCGGGGAAAAATCAAATCAAGGACATCCCGCCAGAGTCTTGTCGGGTAAATGTGGATAATTGGCTTGAAAAAATTAGTAAGTCGTATCTCTCTCATGCTATAATTGTAGCAAATTAAGCGAATTACACGCATGGGTTTTTTAGATGAATTTAAAAAAGTTATTTCGAATAGCCTCCGCTCAAAAGAGAAGAGCGCAGTTGCTATTGATCTTGGAATTTCTTCAGTTAAGGTTGTTCAATTACGTAAAGAACGAGGTCGGGCCATCTTAGAGACTTATGGCGAGCTAGCCTGTGGTCCTTATAATGATTTGGCTGTTGGTCAGGCCACACCCCTGTCAGCCGATAAATATGTTGAGCTAATTCGCAATTTATTTAAGGAGGCTAATGTTACGGCCAAAGTTGGGGCCATCGCTATTCCGCTTAGCCATAGTTTGATAGTTTCAGCGGAGATTCCTGAGATGCCCGAGGCCCGTTTGCCCGAAGTTATTCCACTGGAGGCTCGCAAATATGTGCCCGTTCCTATTTCTGAGGTCATTCTTGATTGGTGGGTTGTCCCGCGTAGTCAGTCAGATTTTGCTCCAGCGACTGATGCCAGCACCCAGAGCTCAGAGACCTCTTTTTCCTTAGATGCCAGCGCTAGTGGCCGTAAGATGGAGGTTCTTATCGCTTCTATTCATAAAGATTCTATCAGAGAATATCAATCTATTGCCTCTAAACTTAATCTTTCCGTTGATGCTTTCGAGATCGAGACCTTTAGCTCTATTCGTTCGGTTATGCCTAATGACCTTTCGGCTACCACTATTCTTGATATTGGAGCCGGTTCCTCGAAGATTGCCATTGTTGATTACGGTATCGTTCGTTTATCCCACACTATCCCCAAAGGTTCGCAAGACATTACGATGTCTATTTCTAGTTCTCTCAATGTTCCCTTTAACAAGGCTGAAGAGATTAAACGGCGCCTTGGTTTAGTTGGCGACGTTGAGAAAGGCGATTTGGTAGAGTTAATTAGCCCAACTGTGGAATACATCTTTGCTGAAGCTAATAAGACTATGTTAAAATATCAGAAGGATCACAAGCGCCCAATTAATAAAATTGTTTTGATTGGAGGAGGCGCCATGCTAAAAGGGATTCTTGAGGTAGCACGGGGTATAGTGGGTGTGCCTGTCGTTCTGGGCTTACCCTTTGATAAGGTCGAAGCGCCCTCTTTTCTAAATAATGTATTAAAAGAAGCTGGTCCCGAGTTTGCTGTGGCTATTGGTTTGGCCTTGCGCAAACTCGAAGATCTCTAGGTCGAATTAAATCTAATTTTTTATGGATAGTAAAATACCTACATCATTTATTCCTAAGGACACCATTCGCACCGACTTGCGGGAGCGACGCGAACCGGTGAGTATCTTAATGATTGTTGCTCTGCTCGTTTTAGCTGGTTCCCTTGTCTATTTGGCCGGTATCTATGTTTACCGGACCATGACTTATAATGCTATTAATAATCCTTGTTCGACCGCCGACGGTAGTGGTTCTTGCGGTTTGCAAGCGTCATTAGATATCGAAACTCGCGATTTCCAGCGCGAGAAACTTGAGGCTCTTAAACGCCTTGATACCAAGTTGAAGAATGGTACCAGTGTTTTAGATAGTCATGTCGCTATGCGCCCACTCTTTGATCTTCTTGGTTCTCTAACTGGACAGAATATACAATATCAGAAATTTGAATTCGATAAGGCCGGCATCACTATTACTGGTATCGCCAAGAGTTATGAAGATATTGCCTTCCAACAAAAAGTTTTTGCTACTGATCCTAACTCTCAGAAACTTATTCGTAATTTCTCTTTCTCAGATTTTAATTTAGATCAGAAGGGTCAAGTTACCTTCAAATTAGCTTTAGTGGTCGATTCCGCTCTATTATCATATCGCCAAAATAGCCAAACCCAATAATATGGCACGATTAATTTTTATTATTTTAAGTTTAGTAATATCTGGTCTTATTGTCTTCTCGGCTGGGGGTGTGGTGTTAAATGGGAGCGCGGATCCGACGATGCAGCAAATTTTTCTCGGTAGTCACCCCGAGGGTTTGATAAGGAGAGGATGCTAAGGGAACTGGAGCGCGTTCTGTCGAAAAGAGACCCCGCTTTGCTACGCCCTGAGTTCTTGAGAGGTTTGTAACCCACGCATGAGGGGATATCGGACTATTTCATACAGGGAAAGACCGGAGAGGTTCTGCCTCAAATAGTAGAAACGGTGCGGAAGGGTCTAAACAAAAATGGAATGGACTGACGGCCCCTC